>CAXSEX010000427.1:0-4161 GCA_964236415.1 uncultured Acetobacteraceae bacterium
ACAGGCCGCCCTCAACGTAGCGGACGATGTTCTCCAACATGACGATGGCGTCATCGACGACGAAGCCGACGGCGATGGTGAGGCCCATCAGGCTGAGGTTGTCGAGGCTGAACCCGCACAGATACATGACGCCCAGCGTGCCGACCAGCGCGATGGGGATGGTGACGCTCGGGATCACCGTCGCCCACACGCTGCGCAGGAAGACGAAGATCACCGCGACCACCAGGGCGATGGACAGGCACAGCGTGAACTCCACGTCGTCCACGGAGGCGCGGATGGTTTGCGTGCGGTCGGACACGATGTCCACCCTCACGTCCGCGGGCACGCTGCGCACGAGCTGCGGCAGCTTGGCCCGGATCGCATCGACCGTGTTGATCACGTTGGCGCCGGCCTGCTTGAACACCAGCAGCAGGACCGCCGGCTTGTTGTCCTGCCAGGCTGTCAGCTCGCGGTTCTGCGGCCCGTCGATCGCCTTGCCCACGTCCCGCACCCGCACGGCGCCGCCGTCGCGGTAGGCGATGATGGCGTTGTTGTACTCCTCGGCGCGGGTGCGCTGGTCGTTGGAATACACCGTGTAGGACTGGTTCGGCCCGTCCACCGAACCCTTGGGCTGGTTCGCGGTGGCCTGGGTCAGCACGGTGCGCACGTCCTCCAGCGTGAGGCCGAGGCCGGCGAGGCGCGCCGGGTCCACCTGCACGCGCACCGCCGGCGTCTGCTGCCCGCCGACCAGCACCTGGGACACGCCGCTCACCTGGCTGAGCTGCTGCGCCAGGATGTTCTCGGCCGCCGCGTCCACCTCCGGCATCGGCAGCGTGTCGGAGCGGACGGCGATGATCAGGATCGGCGCGTCGGCCGGGTTGGTCTTGCGGAAGGTCGGCGGGTTCGGGATGTCCTTGGGCAACTGCCCGCCGGCGGCGTTGATCGCTTCCAGCACGTCCACCGCGGCGGCGTCGATGCCGCGGGACAGGTCGAACTGCAGCGTGATCTGCGAGTTGCCCATGACGTTCACCGAGGTCATCTGCGCCAGCCCCGGGATTTGCCCGAACTGGGTTTCCAACGGCGTCGCCACGGCGGTGGCCATGGTGGCCGGGCTGGCGCCGGGGTAGGAGCCTGTGACCGAGATGGTCGGGAACTCGACGGCCGGCAGCGGCGAGACCGGCAGGAACGGATACGCGGCGGCGCCGGCCAGGAAGATGGCCGCGACCATCAGGGAGGTGGCAATGGGCCGGCGGATGAAGGGGCTGGATATGCTCAACGCTGTGCGCTCCGGGGTTGCTCGCCTAGGGATGGGCCGCCTGCGGATTGTGCGTCCGGGGCCTGCGCGCCCGGTTGCTCCTTCGGGCTGACGTGGGTGCCGGGGCCGACGCGGGTTTGGCCGCTGACGATCACCTGCTCGCCCTCGTCGATCCCCTTGGCGATCAACGCCACCTTGCCGTCGTCGTAGCCGAGCTGGATGTCGCGCCGGTCCGCCGTCTTGTCCGGCTTCACCGTGAACACGTACAACCCCTGCTGCCCGTGCTGCACCGCGTCGTGCGGCACCGTGACGCCGTGCAGGGTGTCAACCAGCAGCCGCGTGCTGACGAACTGGCCCGGCGTGAGGCGGTCATCCGTGTTGGCGAACACCGCCTTGAACTGGATCGTGCCGCTGGACGCGCTCACCGCGTTGTCCGCCGTCAGCAGCGTGCCGCGCGACAGCTCGCTCTGCCCGTCCGAGCTGTCGGCCAGCACGGGGAGCGGCGCCCCCCGCGCGCTGGCCTGCCGCACCCGCGGCAGGTCGCCCTCCGGCAAGGTGAACACCACGGAGATCGGATGCACCTGCACCACCAGCAGGATGCCGGGGCCGGAACTGTTGGCCTGGATCAGGTTGCCGGGATCGACCCGGCGCAGCCCGACCCGCCCGTCCATCGGGGCATGCAGCACGCAGAACCCCAGATTCAACTGCGCGTCCTCGATCGACGCATTGTCGGACGCGATCACGCCTTGCAGCCGGGCGACCGTGGATTGCTGCGTGTCGACCTGCTGGCGGGACGCGAAGTCGCTGCGGACCAGGCTCGAATAGCGCTTGAGATCGGCCTGGGCGTTCTCAAGCTGCGCCTGGTCCTGCTGCACTTGCGCCTGCGCCTTGTCGAGCGCGGCCTTGTAGGGGCGCGGGTCGATGATGGCGAGGGTCTCGCCCTGCTTCACGTCCTGGCCTTCCCGCACCGGCACGTCCACCAGCACGCCGCCGACTTGCGGATGCACCTCGACCCCATTGAGCGCCTGCACGGTGCCGATGCCGCGTAGATAGACCGGCACGTCGGCGGTCTTACTTTCGCCCGTGGTCACCGGCACGGGCGGCGGCGGGGCGGCCTGATCCTGCTTGCCAGGCCCTGCAAACACGCGCCACCCGCCATAGCCGCCGCCGATCAGCAGGACGGCGCCGAGCGCCAAGGCGTAGGAGGTTTTCATAAGTCTCCGCGGGTCGGGCCAGGGTAGCCCTCGTCATTACGCAGCAATCGGGCCAATGCCACGCGCGCCAACAATAATGTGAACACCCGGCATCCAGCCTCACACATGGGACGCGACCTCGGCGATGATGTCCCGCAGCCATTTCAGCGCCGGGTTGCTGCCGTGCCCGAGGTGCCACACCATCGACAGCTGCGTTTCCGGGCCTGGGTAGGGCGGCTCCATCCATTTCAGCCGGTAATGCTCCGCCCACCCGGCAGCCATGCGCCATGGAACCAGGGCTGCCAAGTCGGTCTCGCCCACCATCGCCAGCGCGGCGTGGGTGCTCGGCACGGTCAGCCGCACCTGGCGCTGCCGCCCGATGCCGGCCAGCGCATCGACCAGCGCGCCGTCGCCGTCCTGCGCGACCCGGCGCTCCAGGCCATGCTCCACGACCATGCCGTCCATCGCCTCCGTGCGCTCGTCCGCCAAGGCGCGCACGAGGTGCGGCAGGCTCGCCAAGCGCTCCAGCGTCAGCGGCTCCTGAGCCAGCGGGTGGTCGGCGCGCAGCGCCCAGACCAGCCGGTCGCGCAGCAGCTCGCGCAGGCCCAGGCGCTCGGGCACCCGGCCATACCCTGAGATCGCGAGATCGACCCGTCCGGCGTCGAGCGCCTCCGCGATGTCCGCGACGCCCGGCGTGATCCGGACATCGACCCCTGGCGCGTCGACGCGGAGGCGCCCGATGACGCTCGGCAGCAGGACGGCGCAGGCATAGGCATCGGCGGCGACGGTGTAGTGGTACTCCGCGGTCGCTGGGTCGAACGCATCGGCCACGAGGGCTGCCTGAAGCTGCAGCAGCCCGGCGCGCAGGCGTGGCCCGACAGCCCGGGCCTTGGCGGTCGGCGTCATGCCGTCCGGGCCTTTGATGAACAGCTCGTCGCCCAGGATGTCGCGCAGCCGGGCCAGCGCGTGGCTCACGGCAGACTGGGTGACGCGCAGCCGGCTCCCCGCCCGCGTGACGCTCCGCTCCTCGAACAAGGCGTCGAACACGCGGAGCAGGTTCAGATCCATGTTCGCGAAGTTTGTCATCGCTGGCTTCTTTACTGCACATACCGAAATGAGCGCCATTCATTTGCGTCATGACGAATTATCATTGGAAGTCCAGGGTGCCAGTGCCCACGCTCCTGGCATGGCCGGCAGGACATCAAGGCCGGCAACACATGACGTAGGAGGGTTTCGATGCGCAAGTTCCTTATCGTCGCCGCAATGGCCGCTTTGGCCGGCTGCACCGCCGCAGACCCGTCGGCCGCCCCAACCAAGGTCAGCTGGCAGTATGGCGCTGGAAACGGCGACGGGGTGAGCTATCCGGGACCAGCGCCGGTCTACAAGCGCGCATATGGCTTGGAAGCTGACGCGGTGGCTCCCCCAGCGCAGGACCCCAAGGTCAACTACGCCTATGGGGCGGACAACCAGACGGGCAGCATGGTGCAGACGGCCCCGCAGCCCACCCAAAAGGTGGCGGCCCCAGCACCTGCGCAGCAGCGGGCGCCTCACCAGGACGAACACCCGGCCGCTCCGGGCACGCATAGCTGATTTTGCGGGCGTCCGTGTTCGGCCCAATGGGACCGGTCCGGATGCCCCGCCCCGGCCTGTGACGCGCCTGCCCGCCTACCGGCAGTTCGTGCGATAGATGTATTGCTGTACTTCAGGCGTGTCGATGTTCGCCGGGGTCGCGAC
>CAXSEX010000428.1:0-4161 GCA_964236415.1 uncultured Acetobacteraceae bacterium
TGTGGCTGCCGTAGATGACCAGGTTCGCCGGGTTGGAGATCGGCAGCACGAAGCTGGCCGCGTTGGCGATGAAGGCGCAGATGAACAGGTAGGGCAGCGGCTCCTTTGCTTTGGCCGCCTTGACGACCGCGGCGACGGCGGGGGTGAGCACCACGGCGGTCGCGTCGTTGGACAGGAACACGGTGACGACGGTGCCGACGCAGAACACCAGCGTGAACAGCCGGGTCGCGGAGCCTTTCGCCAGGCCCGCGGCCTTGGCGGCGAGCCAGTCGAACAGGCCCTCCTGCCGGGCGACCTCGGCCAGCAGCATCATGCCGACCAGGAACAGGTAAACGTCCGTGCCCTTGGCAACGCCCGCGAGCGCGTCGGGCACGGACAGCAGGCCGAGCAGGACCAGCAGGACCGCGCCGGCGCCGGCCCAGACGAACTCGGGCCAGGCGAACGGGCGGACGATCACGCCGGCGGTGGCGGCGGCGGCGATGCCCCAGGTGGCCCAGGGCGAGACGGCGAGCGTGCCCATCACGCCAACGCCGGCTTGGCTGCGGCGGAGCCGGCACTGGCCTCCTTGGTTTCCGGCATCAGCAGCGCGAAGAAGGCCAGCCCGCACCCGGCGACCGCCGCGAGGTAGAGGAACCCTGCCGTGAAGCCGAACCATTGCACGACAAAGCCGGCCGTCGCGTTGCTCAGCGTGGCGCCGACCCCCACCGACAGCGCCATCAGCCCCTGGGCGAAGTTGAACCGCCCCGTGCCGCGCATCAGGTCGGACGCGATCAGCACCGAGACCACGCCGAAGATGCCCGCCGCCACCCCGTCCAGGAGCTGGATGCCCACCACGGCGTAGGGGCTGTCGGTCAGCGTGAACAGCACGCCGCGCACCGGCAGCACGGCCATGGCGACCAGGAAGATCGTCTTGCGCCCGACACCCTTCGCCGAGACCTGCCCCACCGCCCAGGCCACGCCCACCATCACGAATTGCGCGGCGATGATGCAGGCCGACAACGCGGCCGTGTCGGACCCCGGATGCGTTTGCGCCAGCACCTGCCCGGCCATCGGCAGCATCGCCGCGTTGCCGAAATGGAACAGCGCCACGGAGGCGAGGAAGACCCGCAGGTCGCGCCGGCGCAGCAGGTTTCGGATCGGAACCGGCTCGCACTGGTTGGCGGGGTCCTCGCCGCCGCGGGCGCGCTCATGGTCGATCTCGGCCGGGTTGATGAGGGTGACGATTGCGGCGCTCGCCAGGGCGAAGGCGCACACGAGGTAGAAGATCCAGGGGTATCCGAGATAGGTCCCGAGCGCCCCGGCCAGCACGGCGGCCAGCAGGTTGCCGGCGTGGTTGAAGCTCTCGTTGCGGCTGACCCGCGCGTCCAGCAGGCGGCGCCCGACCAGGCCGAGCGAAACCGCGGCGATGGCCGGCGGGATGATGGCCGAAGCCGCGCCCAGCATGGCCTGTGCCGCGACCACAGCGAGGAAGCGCGGGAAGGCCACGATCAGCAGGCAGCCCGCACCGATCATCAAGCCGGACACGGCGATCAGCAGCCGCTTGGCGCGCGTCCCGTCCACCAGCAGCCCGGCCGGCACCTGGAACACCGCGGCGGCGATGGAGGACGCCGCCATCGCGACGCCGATGGCGCCCGCGTCCCAGTGCTCGCCGCCTTTCAGGAACACGGCCAGATACGGCCCCACCCCGTCCCGCACGTCCGCCATCAGGACGTTGATGCCGTCCAGCCCGCGGAGGGAACGGACGGACGGCTCGGCTTGGTCCGCCACCGCCTCCGCCGGAGCGCCTGCCTCCGTCCTGTGGGCGCTCACCACTTCTTTCCCTTCCGGTTCGGGCCAAGCTGCGTGTCGAGGATGCCCTTTTCCGGCCAGGCGCCCACCCGGTCCCGGTCGCTGCCGTCCGCCGCGCGGCCGGGCGCCGTCCAGCCGGGATGCGCCGGGGCCACGCAGTCCTCGTCCTGCCGGCCCTGCACGTCACGCGCCCGAACACGCGCGCGCCCCCCAGGTTCTTTGCAGCGGACTTCCCACAGCGCGGCCTCGCCCGGCACGGGCGCCATCGCCATCCAGCCGCCGCCGTCCACCTGCGCCTCCACGCACGCGACCGCCGCGTCGCCGAACACCTTGGCGCGCACGGTGAACGGGCCATCCACGACCTGGCCCGTGTCCGTGGCCAGGCGCCGGTCCGCCGGCTGCGTCACCAGGACGAAGGGCCATGCCTGATCGAGCGGCTTGAAGCGCCAGCTCACCGTGCGCCCGTCCAGGGCTGCGACCGAGAATCCCGGCGGACCCTCCTCGATCTGCCCGGTCGAGCGCGTCGCCATGAAGATCGTGCCGCCGTCGTTGGCCAGCTCGTTGTAGTGCGTGTGGCCCATGTCCACGCAGAGCACCTGCGGCCGGGCCAGCAGCGCGCCGAGCCGCTCGCCCCCTTCGCGCAGGTCGGCGGGGTAGGTGTGCATGAACACGGCCGCGCCCTGGCCCAACGCTTCGGCGGCCTCCAATTCACGCTCGGCCCAGGCAAGCTGGTCCGCGCCCAAACGGAAGTCGGGGCCGCCCGCGCCGGCGGAAACCACGTCCAGGAACAGGCAGCGGTGCCCCGCGACCGTCTTGGCGAACGGCAGCCGCTCGGCGCCGAGCACGTCGTGGCAGGCGTCGAGGCCAGACGCGGAGCGCACGCGCAAATCTTTGCGTGCGTGTCCGTCCGGATTGCGCGGCGTGAAGTCGTGGTCGCCCGGCAGGATGTGCAGCGGCAGGCGCAAGGGCGCCACTGCGTCGCGGACGAGCTGGAACTGTGCGGCCGTGCCGTCGTCGGCGTTGTCGCCGGGCAGCAAGGCGAAGTCGAGGCTGCCGGGCGGGAGGGCGTTGGCGAGGGCGACGATGCGGCAAAGGTCGCGGTGGTTCTCCAGCCCGGCTTCCGTCAGGTGCAGGTCGCCGATGTGCAACCAGGACAGCACGCGGCCACCTGCCATTTCTGGGGAGGGCATCACTTCTTCTCCTTGGGGATGATCGAGATCGTGCCGTCCCGCTCGATGATGGCGTAGCGCATGTCGTCCATCTCGATCATGCCCTGCTGGCGCATCGCGGTGCGGATGTCCGCCCCTGCATCCGCAGCTTGCCCATCTGGTCCTCGGACCAGCGGCCTTCCTCGAACACCACGATGGGCGTGCCGTCGATGATCCGTTCGAGCAGCACCGATTTCAGCTTCAGCCAGGACACCAGGACGTGCATGAGGCCCATGGTGAAGATGCCGGTCATCGCCGCGGTGCCAGACGTGGAGCGTCCGTCCGAGAACGACCGGTCCTCGCCGAGGATGGCAGTGGTCGTCATGCCGCCGAACAGGAACAGCACGACCATGTCGAACGGCGCCTGCTGGCTGGCCGTGCGCCGGCCGATCAGCCGCATGGCGAACAGCACGACGAGGTAGGCCGCCGCCTTGAGGACGGTCGCCACCTTACGGCAGCACCAGCTGCGACCAGGCGACCGCCGGGCCGTCGCCGAGCCGGGCCGACAAGCGCATCCGGCCGCCGCCGGCCGGCATGCCGCCGACCTGGATGACGGTCTCGCGCACCCCGGGCTGGACGAGGAACAGCATGCGGATGCCGCCGCCCGCGTCCGTCGCCCACTCGGAGGGTTGCGGGAACGCCGTTTGCAGCCCGTATCGCTTCACGATGTCGGCCGGAAGCACGAGGGCGATCCGATCCTGCCCCGGGAAGGCCGCCGCCCGGATGGCAAGCCCCGTCGGCGTGCCGAAGCGGACCACCGGCGCGTACTCGACCTGCAGCGGCCCGGCCCCGGCCTTCCGGGTCCACAGGCTGACCGGCCCGCCGCCCAGCAGCCCGGCCAGGGTGGCGCCGACCGCAAGCAGCATGACGGCGCGGCCGACCAGCTCCGCCCGGCGCCAGCCCTTCTCGAACTCGGGATAGAACCCGGCCTTGATCTCTTCGGGCATCGGGGGCGATGGGTGCATCGGGCAGTTCCTGGCTGGCACAAGGGCAAGGGGATCGGAGCGGCCCTGCGGCGCCAGACCCGGTTCGAGAGGAGGGTGACGGCCGCCCGCGAGCGGTCGCAGCCCCGCCGTGTCATACCAGCCGCCCTATCGGGCGACCGGTATAAGAGTCGTTTTTGGCGCGCGGCCGCCCCACCAACCCCGCGCGCATACCGGTCAGC
>CAXSEX010000429.1:0-4154 GCA_964236415.1 uncultured Acetobacteraceae bacterium
GCTATCCCTCATCAGCGCACTCATCTGGATACAATGAATGTCAACGCCGTCTAGCAGGGTTGCCATGGACAGCATTCCCGTCATCGACGTGTCCGGCCTGCGCGCGGGCGAGCCGGGGCCGCGCCGGGCCGCCGCGGCGGCGCTGGGCCGCGCGTGCCGCGAGGTCGGGTTCTTCTACGTCACCGGCCACGGCATCCCGGAGGCTCTGCGGCGGGACGTGTTCGACGCCGCCCGCCGCGTGTTCGCGCTGCCGGACGCGGAAAAGGAGCGGGTCTCGGTCAAGCTGTCGCCGCACAACCGCGGCTATGTCGGCTTCGGCACCGAGCGGCTGGACGAAGCGGCGGCGGCGGACCAGAAGGAAGCGTTCAACGTCGGCCTGGACCTGCCGCCGGACGACCCGGAGGTGCTGGCCGGCGCCCCGTTCCGCGGGCCGAACCTGTGGCCGCCCGTGCCGGGCTTGCGGGACACGCTGCTGGCGTACTACGCGGCGTGCGAGCAGTTGCAGGACAGCGTCCACCGCGGCTTCTCGCTCGACCTGGGGCTGGCCGAGGACTTCTTCAGCGGCAAGCTGGCGCGCTCCGCCTCCACCCTGCGGCTGCTGCGTTACCCCGCGGGGCCGGAGGGCGGCGCCGGCGAGCTGGGGGCGGGCGAGCACACCGACTACGGCAACCTGACGATCCTGGCGACGGACGGCGTTGCGGGCTTGCAGGTGCGGCGGCGCGACGGGGCTTGGCTGGACGCGCCGCACATCGAGGGGGCGTTCGTGTGCAACATCGCCGATTGCCTGATGCGCTGGACCAACGACGTGTATGTATCGACCCCGCACCGCGTGCTGCGCCCGGCGGCGGAACGCTACTCCGTCGCGTTCTTCGGCGACGCCCACCCGGACGCCCTGGTGGAGGCGCTGCCCACCTGCCTCGCCCCCGGGGCCGCGCCGCGCTACGCGCCGATCACGGCGGGCGCCTACCTGACGCAGCGGCTCACGGCGACATACGACCACCTGAAGGCACCCGCATGAGCCATGCCCTCCATGCCCTGAACGCCGCTTCGGCCGAGGACTTCACCGCCGCCCTCGGCGCGGTGTTCGAGGACGCGCCATGGGTCGCCGAGCGGGCTGCCGCCGCCCGCCCCTTCGCCACCGTGGCGGCGCTGCACGAGGCGATGCTCGCGGCTGTGCGCGCGGCACCACCCGAGCGCGTCATGGCTTTCCTGCGCGGCCATCCGGAACTTGGGGGCGCCGCGGCGGCGGCCGGCGCCATCGGCGCGGCCTCCATGGCGGAGCAGTCGGCGCTGGGCCTGCAACGCCCGGAGGACGATGCCGCCGCCTTGTCCGCTTTGAACCACGCCTACTCCGACCGCTTCGGCTTCCCGTTCATCCTGTGCGTGCGCCGCCACACCCGGGCCTCGGTCCTGGCGGAGTTCAAGCGTCGTCTGGACAACGATCCCCGCGCCGAGCGGGACGCGGCGCTGCGGGAGATCGGCTTCATCACCCGGCTGCGCCTCCTGGACCAGGTTGCCGGCCCCGGCATGCCGGTGGTGCATGGGACGCTGACCACGCACATCCTGGACACGGCGGCCGGGCGGCCGGCGGAGGGCGTGCCCATGGAACTGCTGGAAGTGGGGGGCGGGCGCGCCGTTGCCCTGGCCAGCAGCGTCACGAACGCGGACGGCCGGACGCCGACGCCGCTGCTGTCCGGGGCGCCGCTGCGCATCGGGGTGTATGAGCTGCGCTTCCAGGTCGGCGCGTATTTCGCCGGGCAGGCGATGGGGCAGGCGACGGGGTTGCCGTTCCTTGACGCCATCCCCATCCGGTTCGGCATCTCCGAGCCGGAAGCGCACTACCACGTCCCGCTGCTCGTCAGCCCCGGCGCCTACTCGACCTACCGCGGAAGCTGACGGTCCGGAGAGGCGTCAGCGGCCGACGGCGCACTCGATCTGGCCGTGCGGCTCGTCCGTGGGCGTGAACACCATGTTGTCCGCGGACAGCCCGAACGGTTCCAGCTTCACGGGCAGGTAGTGCTTGTTCGGGCAAGCCATGCGGACCGTGCCCAGTTCCGGCACCGCGGCGAGCGCCGCCTCGCCCATCCGGTACAAGCTGTCCTGCACGCCGCGGCTGTAGGTGGTGGCGAACACCTCCAGCATCGTGGACAGGACCCGCGCGTTCGCGTCGCCGTAGTCCGCAGGCGGACGCAGCCAGGTCCAGCTCGCGTCCATCGCCGTCGCGGCGATGCGGTCCTGCGTGGGCGGCAGGGTGGTGTACTCGTCCATCACATAATCGACCCAGCCGGACTCGGTCGTCTTCATGAAGGTGTAGCCCGCGATCCCCGACACGACCGTCGCCCCGTCCCGCGTGGCAACCACCTCCGCCGTGGGCTGCCCGTTGGCGTCCAGCACGAAGCTGTGGGGATGCGGCTTCCCGCCGAAGCTCGCCCGCGTCCACCGGGTTTCGCGCATGGACACGCGCACCCGCTCGACCTGGGGGTAGCGTTCGAGGAAGCGCGCGGCCAACGCTTCCCCGTACTCCTCCGTGCCCGCCGTCATGTTCTCCCGCGCGACGATGTAGGCGATGTTCTTGATCGTGTCGGTCGCGACCACGGTGCGGTTGTCGCCTTCGGTGTAGGCGGCGGCGAAATCACCGTCCAGCAGGGTCGTCACGGTGAGTTCGCGCACTTCGTGGCGAGTGCCGCGGTGCACGCGCATCACCCGCACGCGGCCCTTGCCGTAGGTGTTCTGGATCAGCGGCATGGGTGCCCCTCCTCAGGCGTGGTCGGCGACCACCAGCGGCGCGGCCTGGGCGCCTGCGGTGATCTGGTCCGGGTTGAAGAATGCGTTCAGCGCCACCGCCGTCACGGAGGCGAGCAGGATGCCGCTGTCCAGCATGGTCTTGAGCATCTCCGGCGCCGCGTGAAACAGCGTGGGCGCGACAAGCGGGATCATGCCGAAGCCGATGGAGATCGCCACGATGAACACGTTGCCCCGGCGCCCCTCGTAATCGACGGACGCCAGGATGCGGATGCCGGTCGCCGCCACCATCCCGAACATGACCACCCCCGCGCCCCCCAGCACGCATTGCGGCACGGAGGCCGCGACGAAGGCGAGCTTGGGCACCAGCCCGAGCACCAGCATGATGGCGCCGCCGGCCACGCACACGGTGGGACTCGTCACCCCGGTCACGCCCACCAGCCCCACGTTCTGCGAGAAGGAGGTATAAGGGAAGGTGTTGAAAATGCCCCCGATGGCCGTGCCGACGCCGTCGGCGCGCAGCCCGCGGGCCAGGTCGGCCTGCGACACCGGGCGGCCGACCATGGTGCCGAGGGCCAGGAACATGCCCGTGCTCTCGATCATGACGACGACCATCACCAGGCACATCGACAGGCATGCCACGAGGTCGAAGCGCGGCAGGCCGAACTGCAGGGGCCAGACGACGGCGAGCCAGGGCTGCGTTTCCAGCCCGTCGAGGTTGCCCCAGCCGAGCGCCAAGGTGAGCAGGTAGCCCGCCACGATGCCGGTCAGCACCGCGGTGTTGCGCAGGAAACCAGCACCGAAGCGCAGCAGCAGCAGGATAACGAGCAGAACGAGGCCCGCCACGCCGAGGTAGCCCGGCGCTCCGAAGTCCGGGGCCGCCGGGCGCCCGCCGCCGATCCAGTTGATGCCGATCCGCATCAGCGTGATGCCGATCACCGTGATGATCGACCCCGTGACCACGGACGGGAAGAAGCGCAGCAGCCGGCTGATGAACGGGGCGACCACGATCCCGAACACTCCAGCGGCGATCACCGAGCCGAAGATCGCCGGCAGGCCCAAGGCCGGGTTGTTGGCCATCGCCAGCATCGGCGACAAGGACGCGAAGGTGACGCCCATCATGACGGGCAAGCGGATGCCGACCGGCCCCACCCCGTAAGCTTGGATAAAGGTCGCGACGCCGCAGGCGAACAGGTCCGCGTTGATCAGCAGCGCCACCTGGTCCCGCGGCAGCTTCAGCGCCGCCCCCAGGATCAGGGGAACCGCCACCGCGCCTGCGTACATCACCAGGACGTGCTGGATGGCCAGGATGATGAGGCGGACAGGCGGGGGCGTTGCGGACACGCGCGTCGGCTCTGTCACCTCGTTCTCCTGTCCTGCGTTGGGCCGAGCGTGGCAAGAGTCGTGCCATG
>CAXSEX010000430.1:0-4146 GCA_964236415.1 uncultured Acetobacteraceae bacterium
CACCGAGAGCTGGATCATGGTCGTCGCGCTGAGCCGGCAATGGAAGGTGCTGTTCTACAGAACGCAGGACCTCAAGGCCTGGACGCAGGTTGGCAGCTTCGGCCCGGCCGGACTTCTCGGCGACCAGTACGAGGTGCCGAACCTGGTGCAGGTGCGGGTCGAGGGCACCGACCAGCGCAAATGGGTCCTGCTGGTCTCCATCAACCCCGGCGCGCCGCAGGGCGGCAGCGCCACGCAGTATTTCGTGGGCGAGTTCGACGGCTCCAACTTCGTGCCCGACGACGACGGCACGCGGTTCATGGAGTTCGCCAAGGATGCCTACGCGATGCAGACCTACAACAACACGTCCTGGAGGGACCCTGTCGCCATCACCTGGCTGAGCAACTGGCAGTACACCAACGTCGCGCCCACCCATCCCTGGCGCGGCCAGATGTCGGTGCCCCGCGTGCTCACGCTGCGCACGACCGCGTCCGACAGCGGCTACGTGCTGGCGCAGAACCCCGTGCCCGAGCTTGAAAGGCTGCGTGACCAGGTGCTGCACAGCGGCTCCGTGGCCGTGGATGAGGCGACCCCGTTCAGCCTGCCGCTCGGCGGCCGGCAGTCGTTCGAGGTCGAGGTCACGGCCGCCTCCTCCGGCGGCGGCATGGCGGTGATCAGCCTCACCAACGGCGCCGAAAGCCTGGTCATCTCCTACGACTGGGACGGGCAGATGGTCTATGTGGACCGCGGGGGAACGCAGGGGTTCAGCAACCCCGACTTCAACGACACCTTCGCAACCGACTATGCGGCCCGCGGCAACGCGGTCAAGCTGCGTGCCCTGTTCGATGTGAGCACGCTTGAGCTGTTCGTGGACGACGGCGCCCGGGTGGCCACAAGCCTGTTCTTCTTCAAGGACCCGCCCGACAGCCTGGTGTTCTCTGCGCAGGAAAGCGCCATTCAGATGGACCTGCAGGTCTATGCATACCGCAGCATCTGGGAGTCCTAGGCGCAACCCGCGGCCAGGTTGCCATGGTGCGATGGAGCGGGGCCGGCTGCTTCCCCGCGCTCACGCTTGCCGCGCTGGTCGGCTGGGAGCTGGCGTGGCTGCCAGCGCCGGCGGCGCCGACGGCATGGGCGGCCCCGGCCGTTTCGTTCCACGCCTCTGTGCCCGACGCCGCGCAGGAGGGACGGCCGGCGGCCATGGTGTCCGGCATCCTGCGGCGGCCGTTGTTCCGCGCCGACCGCCGGCCCGCGCCCGCGGCTGTTCCCGACGCACCGCCGCTGCCGCCGCTGCCGCGCCTGTCCGGGATCGTGGTCACCGCGTCCGCGCGCCGGGCCATCTTTGTCGGCGGCCCGGACGGCAAGCCGGTGGCCGCCGCCGAGGGCGACCGCTTCGGGCCGGTCAGGGTGGCCCGGATCGGCGCGCAGGAGGTGGTGGTGGTCGGTCCGGACGGCGCCTACGTCCTGCGCCCGGCCGCCCAGCCCGCTGAGCGGGCGCCCCTCGTCGTGCGGCAGCCCGGCAACACCGTCGGCGCCGCCGGCGCGACCTTTGGCGCGATCCCGGCAGACCGCCTCGCCCTATTACGGGGCCGGCAGGCGGCATCGGTGCGCCGCCTCAGGATGGCTCCGTGGTGATCATCGTTGGCTTGGGGCCAACCTGGCCTCAGAACACGATGGTCGCCCGAAGGCCCAGGACGGCGGCGTCGCCCACGGCCCGGGTCGGGGCTTGGGGGTTGGGCACGCCGCCGCCGGGGTTGAACACATACTGAAAATCAGGCTGCACCGTCAGCCACGGGGCGACCACCGCCTGATAGGTCAGCTCAAGCACCGTCTCGCTGCGGCGGATCGGGAAGGCGCTCCCGGAAGGTCGGGCGATGTCGGAATCGAGCTGGCTCGCCGTGTCGCTGACGCGCGCATAGCCGATGCCCAGGCCGAGCGTGTCGTTCACGCGCCCGGGGACGATCCCCTTGTAGGTCGCGCCGGCATTGAGGAAGAAGTTCACCAGGTTGCGGTCGCCCGGGGCGCCCATCGCGCGGGCAAACAGGCCGACGCCCTGATCCTTGGTGCCGGGCTCGCGGTAGACCAGCTGGTCCGCCACGGCATAGACGCTCCAGTTGTTGCGCCGGAGCCGCGGCGCCCCAGCGCTGCCCGGGTCGGCCAGCGACAGGCCGTCATAGCCGAAGCCCTGGTCGGCGAAATCGTTGGAGTTGTACCAGCCGCCGATCTTGTAGACGCCGGGCAGCCCCGCGGCGTTCTCGCCGCCGTTGAGGGCGTATTGCGCCTCGCCGATGACGAACACGCCCTTGTTCAGGCGGAAGGAGGTGCCGGCGCCGTTGTCGGAGGGGTCGCCGTTGTAAACGCCGGCCAGGACGGACACTTGCCCGGTGGGCAGCACCTTGAGCCGCACGCCGGGCGTGGCCAGGGGATAGGCCGGCCCGCCGGACGGGAGGTCAAGCGCCGGCAGGGTCGGCCAGCCGAAGCCCGCGTTGAGGAACAGCGCGCCGTACTGGCTGGTGATGAACTCCTGGTCGACCGCCTGCTGCCCGATGCGGACCGTGACCTTGCCATCCGCAAGGGACTGCTCGTACCACAGCTCGAACAAGCGGCTCGACTTGGGCGCCTCGATGCCGCTGATCACGTTCAGGTTGCCGAGATTGCTGGCGCTCAAGCCGCGCCCGTGGATCTGGTAGGCGCTCACGTTGAGCTTGCCGCCGGGGAAGCTGACGAGCTTCTCCGTGTCGATGCCGAGGGCCAGAAGGGTGGCGCCCTCGTAGATCGCGCCCGTCCTGATGCCCCCGGTGACGTTGCCGAACACCTCGCTCTGTTCCTGAACGCCGAGGGTGACGCCCCTGTCTTCCAGCCGGGTGCGCAGCCCGCCGAGGTCGCCGAGCAGCCTGTCGCGCTCCAGCAGCCCGGTGCCCGTCGGACCCTGCGCCGGCTGCTGCCGCACCTCCGGCGCGCCCGGCAAGGGTTGCTCCGAGGGCGAGGCGGGCTGCGCTGCCGCCGGGGCGGCCATGGCGCCCGACAGCAGCAGGGCAGTCAGGATCGGACTTGCGCGCCCGTCGTCCCGAACGGCTGCACGGCACGCCCGGCGCAGGACGGAGCGGCCCTCGCCGGGCGAAGCGGATGTCTTGGTCACGACGGACTTCCTTGCGGCTCGTGGGATCGCGACCCAGGCGCGCATGCACCACAGAAACGCTCCTTGCTCAACTGGCGAGGCGGGGCGTTCGTCATTCCGTGCGGGCATTGGCCGTTTTCTGCTCCATGGGCATCCGTCTTAAATGATAATGAGACACATTCGCAATAAGAGGGTGTAGGATCATGGCATGGGGAAGCGTGGAACATGGCCGCGGCGGGTGGAATTGGGCTTGAACGGCAGGGGGGAAGCAGCCACAATCCCGGCGCCAGGCAACAAAGACACGTCGTGCATCAAGACCCTGCTGGATGCTGACCGTATCGGACGCCAAGGCGGTGCTGGCCGCCCGCCGGCGCTGATGCAACTCCGCCGCGACGTGCCGCGTGCATCCCGAACGCCCGGTCATCCTGCCGCTGCCGCCGTGCCTCGGCGCGTCGAGCGGGGTCCTGAACGCCATCGCCAAGAAAGCCTGAGGAGAACGCCATGCAAGCCCTCGTCCTGGAACGCAAAGGCGAGCTGTCCCTGCGCGACATCGACCTGCCGTTCCATGTCGGGCCGGCCGACGTGAAGATCGCCCTGCACACGGTCGGCGTTTGCGGCAGCGACGTG
Organism: uncultured Acetobacteraceae bacterium; assembly: GCA_964236415.1. Taxonomy (GTDB): domain Bacteria; phylum Pseudomonadota; class Alphaproteobacteria; order Acetobacterales; family Acetobacteraceae; genus CAHJXG01. The sequence continues at coordinate 3,725 of CAXSEX010000430.1, forward strand.
CATTACTACACGCACGGCCGCATCGGCTCCTACGTGGTGGACGCGCCGATGGTGCTGGGCCATGAGGGCGCAGGCACCGTGGTCGAGGCCGGCAGCGCCGTCACGGGCCTCAAGCCCGGCGACCGCGTGTGCATGGAGCCGGGGGTGCCGGACCTGTCGTCGCGCGCGTCGAAGCTGGGCCTTTACAACGTGGACCCGTCCGTCCGCTTCTGGGCGACGCCGCCGGTCCATGGCGTGCTGGCGCCGTTCGCGGTCCACCCAGCCGCCTTCACCTTCAAGCTGCCGGACAGCGTGAGCTTTGCCGAAGGGGCGATGGTGGAGCCGTTCGCCATCGGCATGCAGGCGGCGGCGCGGGCGCGGATCGTGCCGGGCGACGTGGCGGCCGTGATCGGCGCCGGGCCGATCGGCATCATGGTGGCGCT
>CAXSEX010000431.1:0-4138 GCA_964236415.1 uncultured Acetobacteraceae bacterium
GGCGGGCGCCAAGATCCTGATCTCGGGCGGCGGGCGCTGCAACTTCACCAACGAGCACGCGGCGCCCGACCGCTTCCTGTCGGGCAACCCACGGTTCTGCGCGTCCGCGCTGCGCCGCTACACGGCGCAGGATTTCACCACCCTGGTGCGCAAGCATGGCATCCCGTTCCACGAGAAGGCGCTCGGCCAGCTGTTCTGCGACGGCTCGGCCCGCGCGGTGGTCGCCATGCTGCTGGCGGAGTGCGCGGCGGGGGGCGTCGATCTGCGGCTGCGCCACCGCGTCACCGGGCTGTCCCACTCGGGCGCCTTCCGGGTCGAGACCGACCACGGCGAGTTCTCCGCGCCGGCGCTGGTGCTGGCGACCGGCGGGCTGTCGATTCCCAAGATGGGCGCCACCGGCTTCGCCCACGACGCGGCCCGGCGCTTCGGCCTGCCGCTGACGCCGATCCGCCCCGGCCTGGTGCCGCTCACCTTTGCGGGCGATGACCTGGCGCTCATGCAGCCGCTGAGCGGCGTGGCGCTGCCGGTGCAAGCCGCCGCGGGGCGTCAGGCGTTCCAGGAGGCGATGCTGTTCACCCACCGCGGCCTGTCCGGCCCGGCGATCCTGCAAGCCTCGTCCTTGTGGGAACCCGGCGCGCCACTCCGGATCGACATGCTGCCGGGCACGGATGCCTGCGCCGCCCTGCTTGACCGCAAGCGCGCCCGCCCGCGGGCGGAGGCCCGCAGCGTGCTGGCCGGGCTGCTGCCCCAGCGCCTGGCGCAGGCGCTGGCGGCGGCGCACCTGCCGGCCGTGTCCCTGGCGAACCTGCCGGACCGCACGCTCCGCGCCCTGGCTGCGCTGCTGAACGATTGGCGGCTGGTGCCTGCGGGGTCGGAGGGCTACGCCAAGGCGGAAGTCACCCTGGGCGGCGTCGATACCCGCGCCCTGTCCTCTAAGACGATGGAGGCCAACGCCGTGCCGGGCCTGTTCGTGATCGGGGAGGCTGCCGACGTGACGGGCTGGCTGGGCGGCTACAACTTCCAGTGGGCCTGGTCGAGCGGCTGGTGCGCCGGGCAGGCGATCTAGAGCGTGGCCAGCGCAGATAGATGCACCGGTCACGCTCCAGCCTTTGTTCTCACGAGCGTGTTCACCAATCAGACCCGCGTGGGTAAACCAAATGCACCGTATCGAGCCATTCTTCCCGCTGCCACGCCAACCCGCAGTAACAGCGCGGCATAGGCGTCATGCGGGGCAAGAACGCCCCTGCGCGCTTCAAGGGCCGCCGATAGCCCCCTGCCGACGCAGCTCCTCGATCTCCGCCTCGCCATAGCCCAGGCCGCGCAGCACCTCCGCCGTGTGCGCCCCGGCGTCGGGCGTGGGGCTGCGCACCGCCTTGGACACGCCGGACAAGGTGAGCGGCGAGGCGACCACCTCGAACCGCCCCAGGCGCGGATGCTCCACCGGGGTCGCCATGCCGAGGTGGCGCACCTGCGGGTCGGCGAAGGTCTGGTCGATGGTGTAGATCGGCCCGGCCGGGATGCCGCATCCCTCGAACAGCTCGATCCAGTGCGCGGCGGGCCGGGTGCGCGTGACGGCGCCGATGGCGGCGTTGACGGCGGCGCGGTCGGCGCTGCGCCCAGCCTGGGTGCGCCAGGCTTCGCGCCCCGCCCACTCCGGGTGGCCGATGGCCTCGCACAACCGCGTCCACTGCCGGCCGGAGCTGGCGGCAATGTTAATGTGGCCGTCCGCGGTCGGGAACACGCCGGTCGGGATGCCGGTCGGGTGGTCGTTGCCGGCCTGGCCCGCAACCTCCCCCCTCATCAGCCAACGCGCCGCCTGGAAGTCGAGCATGAAGGTCTGCGCTTCCAGCAAGGAGGTCGTGACCCAGCGGCCCACGCCGGTCCTTTCCCGCTCGAACAGCGCCACCATGATGCCGAGCGCCAGCAGGTTGCCCGCGGTGAGGTCCGCCACCGGGATGCCCGCCCGCACCGGCCCCTGGCCCGGCAGCCCGGTGATGCTCATGAGGCCGCTCATGCCCTGCGCGATCTGGTCCACGCCGGCCCGCGCCCCATACGGCCCGTCCTGCCCGAAGCCGCTGATGCTGCCATACACCAGCCGCGGGTTCACCGCGTGCACGTCGTCCCAGGCGATGCCGAGCCGGCCCTTCACCGACGCGCGCATGTTCTCCACGATCACGTCGGCACCCTCCACCAGGCGCATGAACGCGGCGCGTCCGCCGGGCGACTTCAGGTTCAGCTGGGTCAGGCGCTTGTTGCGGTGCAGGTTCTGGAAGTCCGGCCCGTCGCGGTCGCCGGCGATGTCCTCCGCGCCGTCGTTCGCCGGCGGCTCGATCCGGATCACGTCGGCGCCCCAATCCGCCAAATGCCGCACGCAGGTCGGCCCAGCGCGCGCCAAGGTCAGGTCGAGGACCACCAGGCGGGCGAGCGGCAGGGGCGCGGCATCAGGCATCCCGGGAGCTTCCCACGCGCCGCGCGTCGGCGCAACGCGGGACCGCCGCTACGGACGCGGCAGCAAGGAGCGGATCGCCGCCGCCGGCACCGCCACCCCGCCAACGTCGTCCACGTTGCCAGCGACCTGCACGCCCGCCACCCGCCAGGCCTCGCCCGGCGCCTGCATCAGCACAGGGCCGCCACTCGTGCCCCGGGTGCCGGCGCAGTCATGCACCAATACGGGTCCAGCCGGCCCGGGCCGGTAGCCCAGGGCGGTGCAGGACACATCGGCCTGAAGCCGCTCGGCGCGGTCCTGGCTGAACCCGCCGGCCATCAGCCGGGCACCCCGGGGCACCGGCCCGTCCGCCAGCGCCAGGATGTCGCCCGGACCGCCCATGGCCTTCGCCAACGTGATCACCGCCACGTCCGTGCCCTGCCCCGCCGGCAGCAATGGCGCATAGCCGTCGCCCACCTGGAACGAGGACGCCACGGCGTGCTCCGCATAGTCGCCGCCCGCGTAGCCCAGCAGGACATGCACGGACGAGGGCGGCACGAAATGGCCGAGGTGGCGGCCATAAAGGCAATGCGCCGCGGTCACGGCGGTCTGCGGCCCGACCAGGAACCCCGTGCAGCGCGAAACGCCCGGCACTTGCACGCGCACGACTGCCGCCCAAGGCACGGCATTCCCGTCCACCGCGGTTCGCGACTCGCGCGGCCCCAGTCCTGGGAGACCCGCGGCCCCGGTCGCACCCGCGGCCCCGACCGCAAGAAGCGTTCCCAGCGCCGCGGCGGCCCTGCACAGGCCGCCGCGCCGCCAGGCCATCACGCCGTCAAGCGGCCTCGACCGAGACCGCCTCCGGCCCGCGGCGGCCATCGGCCACCTGCATCTTCACGGTCTGGTTCGGCTCAAGGCCGCTCAGCCCGCCGCGGTTCAGCGCGGAAATGTGCACGAACACGTCCTTGCCGCCGCCGTCGGGCATCACGAAGCCGAAGCCCTTCTCGGCGTTGAACCACTTCACGGTGCCGCGCAGTTCGACGGCCGTGCTCAAGTCAACCGGCGCGCGGGCCGCCGGGCGCGGACGCTCCGCGGCATAGGACGGCACCACGGACTGCGGCGAAGCCGAACTCTCGTCCACCCGCAGCACCTCGGCGATCTGCGGCCCCTTCTGGCCCGGCGAAACTAGGACGCGCAGCGCGGCACCGGGCTGCACGGCCTGGTGGCCGGCGCGGGACAGCACGCTGATGTGCAGGAAGGCGTCGCCTCCCCCACTCTCCAGTTCGACGAAGCCGAAGCCCTTCTCGGCGTTGAACCATTTGACCACCGCGCCCGTTTCCGGCCCGGTCGGCGCGGCGCCGCGCGGGGCGCCGAAACCGGTCGGCGCGCGGTCGCCGCCGCGGGGAACAAAGGCGTCGCGGGGGACGTAGGGTTCGTCGCGTCCGCGTGACGGCGGGAAGTCATCCCGGTCGCGCCCGCGGCTTCCGCGGCGGGGGCTGTCGAAGGAACGGCGGTCTGGTGTGCGCATATCTGGTCTCAAACGGTATGAACGGAACGGAACATGGGACGCCGACGTTGCGGGCCGACCCATTACTCAAAACTAGCCAAGGGCACGTTAGCGGGTTTCTTTCCAGGGGGCCAGCGGTCCCTTTCCATTACCCAGGGCTATTGCATTTGGCCGAGGACGGATCGTGCGAACTCGTTGGACCATCG
>CAXSEX010000432.1:0-4125 GCA_964236415.1 uncultured Acetobacteraceae bacterium
TGCACCGCTACATGCGCGAGGCCGTGCGGGTGTCCGGCGACAGCCCGGTGCTGATTGACCGCTACCTCAACGACGCCATCGAGGTCGATGTGGACTGCATCTCGGACGGGCAGACCGTCTATGTCGCGGGCGTCATGGAGCACATCGAGGAGGCCGGCATCCATTCCGGCGACAGCGCCTGCTCCCTGCCGCCCTACTCGCTGTCCCCGTCCACGGTCACGGAACTGAAGGCGCAGACGGAGGAGATGGCCCGGGCGCTCGGCGTGGTCGGGCTGATGAACGTGCAGTACGCGATCAAGGACGGCGTGGTTTACGTGCTGGAGGTCAACCCGCGGGCGTCGCGCACCGTGCCGTTCGTGGCCAAGGCGACGGGCGTGCCGGTGGCCAAGATCGGCGCCCGCGTGATGGCCGGGGCGCGCCTCAGCGAGTTCCGCCTGGACGACCAGGCCATCGCCCCCCACGTCGCGGTCAAGGAGGCGGTGTTCCCCTTCGCCCGCTTCGCAGGCGTCGACACCATCCTGGGGCCGGAGATGAAATCGACCGGCGAGGTCATGGGGCTGGACGCCAGCTTCGAGCGGGCGTTCGCCAAGTCGCAGCTCGGCGCCGGGGTGAAGCTGCCGGACGCCGGCACGGCGTTCCTGTCGGTGCGGGAAGGCGACAAGGTGGGCCTGGTGCCCATGGCCCGGCGGCTCACCGACATGGGATTCTCGATCCTGGCGACCCGCGGCACGGCGGCGCGCATCCGCGACGCGGGGCTTGCGGTGCGGGTGGTGAACAAGGTGCTGGAAGGGCGTCCGCACTGCGTGGACGCGATCCGCTCCGGCGAGGTGCAGCTGGTCATCAACACCGCAGGCTCCGCGCAGTCGGTGACGGACAGCTTCGACATCCGGCGCAGCGCGCTGTTGCACGGGGTGCCGCATTACACCACCATCGCAGGCGCACGGGCGGCGGTGCATGCCATCGCGGCGCTCAAGGCGGGGACGCTTGAAGTCGCACCGCTCCAGTCTTACTTTCGCGGATCATTTTAGCGTGGTTGCGGCCACTCAAACTTAAACCACGGGACGGCGCATCTTGCAGAAGTTTCCTATGACCGCGCCCGGCTTGCTTCGGCTGGAAGAAGAGCTGCGCCACCTGAAATCGGTGGAGCGCCCGTCGATCATCCGCGCCATCGCCGAGGCGCGCAGCCACGGCGACTTGAGCGAGAACGCCGAGTACCACGCGGCGCGCGAACGCCAGTCCTTCATCGAGGGCCGGGTGATCGAGCTGGAGGAGATCGTCTCGGCCGCCGAGGTGATCGACCCGAGCAGCCTGTCCGGCGACCAGGTGAAGTTCGGCGCGCACGTCAAGCTGGTGGACGAGGAAACCGACAAGGAAGCCACCTACCAGATCGTCGGCGTTCACGAGGCGGACATCAAGCAGGCGCGGCTCAGCATCTCCTCGCCCTTGGCCAAGGCGCTGATCGGCAAGAAGATCGGCGACACCGTGTCCGTGCCGGCGCCGGGCGGGGACCGCACCTACGAAATCCTGGCGGTTAAGTACGTTTAGGCATCGTTTCGTGCTAAGCTGCCACCCATGATCGGGTTGGCGGACATCGAGGCGGCGGCCGGGCGCATCGCCGGAAAGATACTGCGCACCCCCGCGCTGCCGTCCCACGCGGTCAGCCGCGCGACCGGCGCGCAGGTGACGCTGAAGCTTGAGAACCTGCAGGCCATCGGCTCCTTCAAGGAGCGGGGCGCGGCGAACCGCCTGGCGCTGCTGACAGAGGCGGAGCGCCGGGCCGGCGTGGTCGCCATGTCCGCCGGCAACCACGCGCAGGCGGTCGCGCGCCATGCGTCCCTGCTCGGCATCCGCGCCACCATCGTCATGCCGGTGTTCACGCCCTCCACCAAGGTCATGCGCACACGCGGCTGGGGCGCCGAGGTCGTGCTGCACGGGGAGAACCTGCTCGAAGCGTCCCGCCACGCGCACATGCTGGCGGAGCGCGACGGCCTGGTGTTCGTTCACCCCTACGACGACCCGGCGGTCATGGCGGGCCAGGGCACGCTGGCGCTGGAGTTCCTGCAGGACGCGCCGGACCTGGACGTGCTGGTGATCCCGGTGGGCGGCGGCGGCATGATCTCCGGCTGCGCCGCGGCGGCCGTCGCCCTGCGCCCGGGCATCGAGGTGATCGGGGTGGAGGTGGCCGCCTACGCCTCGGTGAGCCAGACGCTGGCCGGGGAGGCCGTGCAGACCGGCGGCGCCACCATCGCCGAGGGCATCGCCGTGCACACGCCCGGCACGCACTGCCTGGAGGTGATCCGCGCCCACGTGTCGGACGTGCTGGTGGTGCCGGAGCGGGTGGTGGAGGACGCCATCGCCCTCTTGGCGGAGGGTGCGAAGCAGGTGGCGGAAGGTGCCGGCGCCGCCGGGGTGGCGGCGCTGCTGGCGCACCCCGCGCGGTTCGCCGGGCGCCGGGTGGGCATCCCGGTGTGCGGCGGCAACATCGACGGGCGAATCCTCGCCAACGTGCTGCTGCGCGGCCTGCTGCGCGACGGGCGGCTGCTGCGGCTCACCATGGCGATCCCCGACCGGCCCGGCGTGCTCGCCGACATCGCCGGGCGCATCGGCGGCTCCGGCGGCAACATCATCGAGGTCATCCACCAGCGCCTGTTCGACGCGCCCAGCGTGCAGGCGGCGGAGCTGGAGCTGATGATCGAGGCGCGCGACCCGGCCCACGCCGACGCCATCGTTCAGTCGCTGGCCGGTACCTACGTGGTGCGAAGGGCGTAGCCCAGCGGCCACTCAGTGCGAAGGGCGTAGCCTCGCGGCCATTCAGTGCGCCGGGCGTAGCGGCGCGCCATGGCGCGTGGTAGGAGCGCGCGCCATGCCAGACAGCCCATTCCTCATCGAGGCCGCGGCCCGCGGCTTCGTCCACCAGGCCACGGACGAGGCCGCGCTCGACGCGGCGCTGCGGGCCGGGTCAGCGAAATCGCGAAGCGATTTGCGCGGGGTCGCGGGCTACATCGGCTTCGACTGCACCGCCGACAGCCTGCATGTGGGGAACCTCGTGCAGATCATGCTGCTGCGCCTCCTGCAGCGGCACGGCCACCGCCCCGTGGTGCTGATGGGCGGCGGCACCACGCGCATCGGCGACCCGTCCGGCAAGGACGAGGCCCGTCAGATGCTGTCCGACGCGCAGATCGCCGCCAACATGGCCGGCATCCGCGGCTGCATCTCTCCTTTCGTGCGTTTCGGTGACGGCCCGGCGGATGCGGTCATGCTGAACAACGCCGAATGGCTGGATGGCCTCAGCTACATCGGCCTGCTGCGCGACATCGGGCCGCATTTCACCGTGAACCGGATGCTGACCTTCGACAGCGTGCGCCTGCGGCTGGAGCGGGAGCAGCCGCTGACCTTCCTCGAATTCAACTACATGATCCTGCAGAGCTTCGACTTCCGCGAGCTGCACCGCCGCCACGGCGTGGCGCTGCAGATGGGCGGGTCGGACCAGTGGGGCAACATCGTCTCGGGCGTGGAACTGGTGCGGCGGACGGACGCCGCCCAGGTGTTCGGCCTGACCACGCCGCTGATCACCACGAGCGGCGGCGCGAAGATGGGCAAGACCGCCCGCGGCGCGGTGTGGCTCGCGGCCGGGCGGCTGTCGCCGTACGACTACTGGCAGTTCTGGCGCAACACGGAGGACGGCGACGTGGGCCGCTTCCTGCGCCTGTTCACCGACGTGCCGCTGGGCGAGATCGCCCGGCTGGAGGCGTTGCCGGGTGCCGGGATCAACGAGGCGAAGAAGGTGCTGGCGACGGAGGCCGCCGCCCTGCTGCACGGGCGCGAGGCGGCGGAGGCGGCTGCCGAAACGGCACGGCGGGCGTTCGAGGAGGGCGTTGCCGCGGACACGCTGCCGACGCATTGGGTGGCCGGGGCGGACCTTGCAGCGGGGATCGCGGCGATCCGGCTGTTTGCCGACAGCGGGTTGGCGCTGAGCTTGGGGGAAGCGCGGCGGCTGATCCGCGGTGGGGGCGCGCGGGTGAACGATGTGGTGCTCAAGGACGAGGCGGCGGTGGTGACGGAGGACGACCTGCGGGATGGGGCGGTGAAGCTGTCGGCGGGGAAGAAGCAGCACCGGTTGGTGCG
>CAXSEX010000433.1:0-830 GCA_964236415.1 uncultured Acetobacteraceae bacterium
GGATGACGGTCATTCAACCAAGCCGTTCGTGTTATTCGCCTTGTAGTTGATTGCTGCCGCGTGCTTTAATCGTTGCGCGCGGGCAATAGGCAAGGCGGACCCCGGAGTGGATCGGACAGGCGCCCATCAATTCAGCAGCACCGGGCCGGAAGGGCACCGGGCGCGGATGCGGGCGCGGCTGCTGGCGAGCGCCACGGCGCTGGCGGATTACGAGATCCTGGAGATGCTGCTGTTCCTCGGCATCCCCCGCCGCGACACCAAGCCGGAGGCGAAGCGGCTCATCAACCGGTTCGGCAGCCTCGCTGCGGTGATCACCGCCGGGTATCACGCGCTGCGCGACGCCGGCCTGCCGCAGCGGGCCATCGAGGCGCTTGAGCTGGTGGCGGAGGCCGCCGTGCAGCTTGCGCGCGCCGAGCGGGTCGAGCGGGTGGTGTTGGGGAACTGGACCGCGCTGGAACAATACCTGGACGTGCCGGCCCGCTCGCGGCAGCCGCCGGGCTTGACGGCGCTGCTGCTCAACAACCGCAACCAACTGCTCGGGGAGCATCGCTGGCCGCCGGACGCCGACGCGGCCACGCTCGGGCGGGAGATGCTGCGCCACGCGCTGGAACGGCACGCCACGGCGGTGATCCTGGTGCGCAACCGGGGCGACGCGGCGCCGAAGCTGACGGGCGAGGACCGGGAATTGCACGCCCGCCTGGAACGCACCGCCGCGGCGCTGTCCGTGACGCTGCACGACCTGCTCGTGATCGGCCGAGGCGATTGGGTCAGCCTTCGGCAGCGGAAGACGGCCCGGTAGATGGGTTGGCGGTCCTGGCTCGGGCGCAAGG
>CAXSEX010000433.1:840-1415 GCA_964236415.1 uncultured Acetobacteraceae bacterium
CCCGGCCCGGCGCCGCTCCTGTTCGACGCCCTGATCGACCTGAACCCCGGCGACTTGCCGGCCGGGCTGAGCCATAAGGCCGCGATCGCCGCGGTCGTGGGGGCAGTCGGCGCGTTGCCCGGCGCGGGGTGGATCAGCGTCGAGGCGCATCCGCGGACGGAGCCGGTCGCGGCGCGGGTGTTCCCGGCCGGCACCAGCACGCCGCAGGCCGGCGAAGCGTGGGATGCGCTGCTGGCGGAGGTGCGGCGCGTGGCGGAGCGAGCCGTGGCGGACGCCCGGGCCACGCCGGCCGCCGAGGCGGCGCCGGTCAGCAGCGCCCCGGAGACGTTCGAGGAAGCGTTCGCGCAACGGCGCATGCTCGATGGTGCGCCGGGCTTTGGCGACGGGCAGGACGATGCGTGGGACTCCAGCCCCTTGCGCCCGGTGCGCGGCTTCGGCGAGTCCCAGGTGGCCCCGATCCAGATCGACGCGCTGGCCGAGCTGATGGCGCTTGCGCAGTCCGTGAAGGCGCCGCCGCCCGCCCCAAAGCCCGTGCCCGCCAGCCCGCCCCCGCCCGTTGCCTCACCCGCCCTCAC
>CAXSEX010000433.1:1425-4124 GCA_964236415.1 uncultured Acetobacteraceae bacterium
AAGCTGATGGCCCGGCTGCTGGCCTTCGTGCTGCCGACCGACGTGCTGCCGACCGACGGGCGCAGCACGGCCGACGCGGCCCTGCGGCGCTTCGGCAGCTTCGCCGCCGTGCTGGCCGCGCCGGAACTGGAGTTGCGCCAGGTGCCCGGCCTCGGCACCCACAGCCGCGCCGCCATCAAGCTGGTGCACGCCGCCGCCGTGCGGCTGGCGCGGGCCGGCGTGACGGGACAGCCCGTGCTGGAAGACGGAGAAAAGCTCAAGGCCTATCTCACGACCGCACTGGCGCGGGAGCGGGTTGAGCAGTTCCGCATCCTGTTCCTCGACGAGCGCGGGATGCTCAAGGCCGACGAGGTGCAGGCGACCGGCACCGTCAACCACACGCCGGTCTATCCCCGCGAAGTGGTGCGGCGCGCCCTGGAGCTTGCGGCGTCCGCCTTGGTCCTGGTGCACAACCACCCGAGCGGCGATCCCACCCCGTCCCGCGACGACCTTGAGATGACGCGGCAAATCCAGGAGGCCGCCACCGCCCTGTCGATTACGGTGCGCGACCACCTGATCATCGGCAACGGGCGCTGGCTGAGCTTCAGCGAAGCGGGACTTCTCGAATGACCGGTTTGTCCGTGCTCAAGTGCTTTTGGCCAATGCCGACGCCGGTTCCAAACGTGTAGCAGGAAAAGCTCATCCTTCGAGGCCCTGGAGACGCGCCAACAGAGTTCGCGCTTTCTCCTCGTGCTTGTCCGGCCAGTCCCTGCTGCGGTTCATGTCGTCGATCACGTAGATCCCGCCGGGCCTGACCATCCGCAGCACCTCATCCAGCAAGAAGTACTTCCCCGGCCAGGTATCCGCGAAGATCAGGTCGTATCCCTCCGATCCAAGCGCTTCACCGATGAAGTCCTCGCCCTGCCTGTTGTGCAGCCGCAGGCGCTTGTCCCCGCCGATTGCGTCCCTGGCAACCTCGATCAGGGCGTGGTCGCTCTCGACGCTGTCCAGCACCCCGTCCGGAGGAAGGTTGCTCAGGATGTGGTAGGTGGTCAGGCCCATCCCGGTGCCGAGTTCGAGTGCCCGGCGCGGACCGACCAGCCTTGTCAGCGCACCGATGAAGCGGGCCACCTCGACCGCGCCCTGCTGGGTGAAGCCAGCAGCGGCAGCCTTGTCAGCCAGGTCTTTTTCGATGTCGAGCATGAAGCCCATCCCTGGTTGATCCCGCCTTGGCTCGGACCACCGGCCTTTGATGGTGGAGCTATATTGCTTCCTTCGCCGCAGCGGTCGTCGTATCGCCCGTGTTGGGCGTGCCATGCGGTTCGATGAGCAGGAGGTGCGTCTCCTCGGGTGCGACCGTGCAGTGCTCCACCCCCTTCGGCACGACGTAGAGATCGCCAGAGGCCAGTTGGACCTCGCCATCCCTGAACTGGATCGTCAAATGGCCCTTCAACACGAGAAAGAAGTCGTCGGTGTCTTGGTGGGAATGCCAGACGAACTCCCCTTTGACCTTGACGACCATCACGTCGTGGCCGTTAACGTGCTGACGATCTTGGGAGACCAGTGGTCTATGAAGGTGTCGAGCTTCTGGCCAAGGCTGACAACGGGCATCGCAGGTCTCCTCGGGACTGAATGGGCAACCTGCATACATGTCAGTAGGCAACAATCGGAGTCGGCGCCTGCGTTTGCTTGCCAAGGGTTGGTTTGATCACCCTGGGGACACGACGTGGAAAACCGGGATGGCCATGCTGGAAAGCTCACGCCTGACTCTCGGTCATAAGCCCGTCCGCTCCGATACGCCTACACCTGCTACGACCATCTTGCCGGTGAGTTGGGCGTTGCGGGGGCACTTCTCCGGTCGCGCGCCGGGGTGGCGCACACGACGTCGGCCAAGGCAAGCATTGCCAGCCTTCGCGCCACAACATCCGCTACCCCCGCCCGCGCATCGCCGCGCGGGTCCGCGTGAGTTCCAGCACCGCCGTGCTGATCGGCATCGGCACGCCGACCCAGCCGGCCATCTCGACCACGGCGCCCAGGATCGCCTCGATCTCCAGCGGGCGGCCGAGTTCCAGGTCCTGCAGCATGCTCGTCCTGTGCCGGCCCACCTCGGCGGCGCCCGCGATGCGCTTGTCCACGTCGATGGCGAAGCGCGCGCCGAGCGCCTCGCCCACCGCCTGGCCTTCCAGCATCACCGCGCGGGCCACGGCGCGGAGGCCGGCGCCGGTGATGATGTCGAGCGTCGCCGTGGTCAGCGCGCTGATCGGGTTGAACGCCATGTTGCCCCACAGCTTCACCCACAGCTCGTCGCGCAGCCGCGGGCGCACCGGCGCCTTCAGCCCGGCGTCGATCATCAGGCGGGACAGGGTCTCGGCACGTTCGCTCCGGCTGCCATCGGGTTCGCCCAGGCTGAAGCGGTCGCCGTAGGTGTGGGAGATGACGCCGGGGGCGGCGATCTCGGCCGCGGGGTAGATGATGCAGCCCAGCGTCTGCGGCGGCGGCAGCGCCTCCCACAGCGCCCCGTTCGGGTCCACCGATTGGACGCGCCGGCCGCCGAACGGCTCCGGCAGGCCATGGCAGTACCACCATGGGATGCCGTTCACCGCGGCGACAATGGCCGTGTCGGGGCCAATCAGCGGGCGCAGCTGCGGCAGCGCCGGCTCCAGCGAGTGCGCCTTGAGGGTGAGGAACACGTAGTCCTGCGGCCCGATGGCGGCCGGGGC
>CAXSEX010000434.1:0-4106 GCA_964236415.1 uncultured Acetobacteraceae bacterium
GGCTAGACCGGTTCCAGCCCGCACCACCCGGCGATCAGCAGCGCCAGCACCCGGGTCACGTCGTGCATGGCGTCCAGCCCCACGCTCTCGTCGATGCCGTGGATGTTCTCGGCGTCCGGGCCGTAGCAGGTCGCCTGCGTGCCGCCGTGCAGCGCGTAGTGCCGCGCGTCGGTCAGCCCGGTCGCGCTGTACTGGCGCAGTTCAGCCCCCGTCACCTCCCGGTGCAGCGCCGACACGCTCATGGCGATCGGCTGCTCCGGCGGGAACACGCAGCCGTCGGCCATGAAGCCCTTGAACTCCACCGCAAGCCGGGCGCCGCGCAGCCGGGGGTCGGAGGCCGCATCCTCAACCAGGCGCTCGATCTCCGCCCGCACCTCATGGCAACTGTGGCCGGGCATGACGCCCACCCGCACGCCGAGCCGGGCGCGCGTCGCGACGCTGCTGTTCCATTCGCCACCGGTGAGCGTGCCGAAGTTGACGTTGATCGGGTGGTTGTCCCCGGCAAAGGCCGGGTGCCGCCGCTCCGCGCGGTTGGCCGCGTCCTCATAGGCGCGCAGCCGCTCCATCAGCACGTAGGCGGCCTCGATGGCGTTCACCCCGGCCTGCATCTCGCGCACATGGGCGGGGCGTCCGGTGATCGTCACCCACGCCCAGACCACGCCGACCTCCGCCACGTACAAGGCGGGGAAGCCCGGGCCGGGTTCGGGGATCAGGCAGGCGTCCGGGCGCGGCAGGGCGTGCATCACCGCGAGCGCGCCGTTGCCGGTGCACTCCTCCTCGATCACCGCCGCAAGCTGCAATTCCGCCGCCGGCTGCAGCCCGGCGCGGCGCAGCGCCTCGCAGGCCATGACGATGGAAACGAGGCCCGCCTTCATGTCGCCGGCGCCCCGGCCGTACATCCGCCCGCCGCGCACGTCCGGCTCGAACGGCGGCGTGGTCCACAGGTCGGCCGCGCCCTCCGGCACCACATCGACGTGGCCCTGCAGCATCAGGCTGCGCCCCCGCGCCTCGCGCGGCCGGTGCACCGCCGCCACGTTGTCCCGCCCGGCATACGGGATCAGCGGCGGCGAGAAGCCCGGCACGCCGGCCAGCGCGTCCGCATCGACCGGCACCCGCCGGGGCGCCAGGCCCAGCCCGGCGAACGCTTCCGCCATGGCATCGAGGCAGCCCGCTTCCTCGCCCAGCAGGCTGCGGTGCCGCACCAGTTGGGCCAGCAGCGCCGCCCCCTCGTCGGCCAGGCCATCCACCGCGCCGAGGATGGCGCGGCGGGCGCCGGGGTCGATGGGAAGCAGGCCGGCTTCGGGCATGGATAGGGGGTTCCGCGTGGGTGCGGAGGGCAGTGTAGTCCGACCGTCCCCGCCCGTGCTAGACAGGGCCTCATGCTCCGCGTCATCCCGCAGCCCGACCGCACGACGCCCCTATCCAAGCCTGGGCCGCCGCGGGTCCGCCTGCTGTCGGAGGGCATGGTCAACCGCATCGCCGCCGGGGAGGTGATCGAGCGCCCGGCCGCCGCGGTCAAGGAGTTGGTGGAGAACGCGCTGGACGCCGGCGCCGCCCGGGTCGCCGTGACCCTCACCGGCGGCGGCATCGAGCGCATCGAGGTGGAGGACGACGGCCGCGGCATGGACGCCGCCGACCTCGCTTTGGCGGTGCAGCGGCATTGCACCTCCAAGCTGTCCCCGGACGGCGCGGACCGCGACGCGCTGGTGCGGATCGCCACGCTCGGCTTCCGCGGGGAGGCGCTGCCGAGCATCGGCGCGGCCGGCCGCCTGTGCGTCACCTCCCGCCCGCCCGGGGCGCCGCACGCCTATGCGATCCGGGTGGAGGGCGGGCAGGTGTCCGGACCGGAGCCGGCCGCCGGCCCGCCCGGCACCCGCGCCGTGGTGTCCGACCTGTTCTACGCGACGCCCGCGCGGCGCAAGTTCCTCAAGCATCCGCGCACGGAAGCCGAGCACGCCGAGCACGCCGTGCGCCGTTTGGCGCTCTCCGCTTCCCACGTCGCCTTCCGCTGCGTGACGGAGGGCCGGGTCGCCTTTGACCTGCCGGCGCAGGACCGCGCCGCCCGGGTGGCCGCGCTGCTGGGGGCGGAGGCGGCTGCGGCGCTGCTGCCGCTCGACGAGGACCGGGGCGACCTGAACCTCAGCGGCTTCGCCTGCCTGCCCACGGTCACGCGGGCCACCGCGGCGGCGCAGAGCCTGGTGGTGAACGGCCGCCCGGTGACGGACCCGGTGCTGCGGACGGCCTTGCGCGTGGCGTATCGCGAGGTGATCGCCGCCGGGCGCCATCCGGTGGCGGCGCTGTTCCTCCAGTTGCCGGCGGACACGCTGGACGTGAACGTGCACCCGGCCAAGACCGAGCTGCGCTTCCAGGACCCGGCGGGCGTCCGGTCGCTGGTGATCGGCGCCGTGTCCCGTGCCCTGGCCGCCGGCGCCGGCGCCGCGGCGCCGCGGGTGCAGTTCGCGGCCCGGCCGCCGATGCGGCTCGTTCCGCCTCGAAACACCCAAGACTGGGCCACCGGGGGCCACCGCCCGGGGCCGCGCTACGCCGGTTTCGCGGAGGCGCAGCTTCCGCTTGCCACGCCCCCTGCCGCCCGCGCGCCCGTTCCGGCTTCTCCTACAGATGCGGGCTATCCCCTGGGCGCCGCGGTGGCGCAGGTGCTGGACACCTACATCCTGGCGGTCGCCGGCGACGGCAGCCTGGTGCTGGTGGACCAGCACGCCGCGCATGAGCGGCTGACGCACGAGGCGCTGCGCGCGCAGCACGGCGCCGGCGGTGTCCACGCCCAGGCGCTGCTGCTGCCCGCCGTGGTCGATCTGGCGGAGGCCGACGCGGCGCGGCTGCTGGCCCATGCCGACGCGCTGCGCCCGCTCGGCCTGGAGATCGAGGGGTTCGGCCCCGGCGCCATCCTGGTGCGCGCGCTGCCGGCGGCCCTCGGCAGTCCCGACCCGGCGCCGCTGCTGCGCGACCTCGCCGACGAGCTGGCGGACTGCGGCGAGGCCACGGCGCTGCTGGCCCGGCTCGACGCCGTGCTGGCCCGCCTCGCCTGCCACGGCAGCATCCGCGCCGGCCGCCGCCTGCAAGGGGCCGAGATGGACGCGCTGCTGCGGCAGATGGAGGCAACCCCGCGCGCCGCCACCTGCCCCCACGGCCGCCCCACCTTCCTGAAGCTCAGCCGGGCCGAGATCGAGAAGCTGTTCGGGCGGCGCTGAGGCGCCTCAACGGCGGCTGATGTCCCTCCGGGCGATGTCCCAAGGCGCGCGCGAGGCCTCCATCAGCGCGTCGCCGCGGCCGATGCCAATGTCGGACAGCAGGCGGTCGTCCATTTCGGCCAGCATCCGCCGGGTGCGGTGGGCGCGGCGCATCTCCATAAGCGTGGCCCAGGCTTGCCGCAGCACCGCGCGGCTGGAGCGGCGGGGAACAAAATGAACCTGGGTCATCGTGCCGCGGGCGGCCATGGCATCCTCCATCAGTGTCGGACCATGATGGTCAGACAGGAGAATGGGATGGCGCCCGGCATCATGGAAACGAATTGCGGTGATGCGACTTATCAGCGATACTGATGGCTATGACCCTCCCCACCAGCCTCGACCCCGACCTCTTGCGCGCCTTCGCCTACATCGCGGAGGAGGGCAGCTTCACCCGCGCGGCGCAGCGGGTGGGGCGCACGCAGTCGGCGGTGTCCATGCAGGTGCAGCGGCTGGAAACCCTGCTGGGCCAGCGCCTGCTGTCCCGCGGCAAGGGCGGCGCCGTGCAGGTGACGCCGCACGGCCAGTTCCTGCTGCAGCGGGCGCGGGAGCTTTTGGCGCTGAACGACGAGATCTGGACCAGCTTCCGCGCGCCCACCGTGCAGGGGACGGTTCGGCTCGGCACGCCGGACGACTACGCGCTGCGCTACCTGCCGCAGATCCTGAAGCGCTTTGCCGACAGCTACCCGGCGGTGCAGGTCGATGTGCTGTGCCTGCCGTCGCGCGACCTCCTGGACCGCCTGCACGAGGGCGAGCTGGACCTCACGCTGTGCTCGGAGGGGACCAGAAGCATGAGCATGAGTTGGCCGGCGGTGCCGCTGTGGCGCGGGCCGCTCACTTGGATCACCTCCACGACTCACG
>CAXSEX010000435.1:0-4091 GCA_964236415.1 uncultured Acetobacteraceae bacterium
CTGTGGGTGGCGCGAAGCTGGGCGGCGCTGGTGCTGGCCGGCGCCGCGGCCCTGTGCGGCATCCGCGTCACCGTGTCCGGGCGGGAGCATCTGCCGATGGAGGGCGCGGCGCTGATCGCGTCGCAGCACCAATCGGCGTTCGACACCTTGGTTTGGCTGCGCCTGGTGCCGCGCGCGTCCTACGTGTTCAAGGCCGAACTGGCGCGCATCCCGCTGTTCGGCTCGCTGCTGGTGCCGGCCGGGCAGATTCCGGTGGACCGCGGCGCGTCGTTCAGCGCGGTCCGCAGCCTGCTGCGCGGCGCCGACCGTGCCAAGGCGGACGGCCGGCAGATCGTGATCTTCCCGGAAGGCACCCGGGTCGCGCCGGGCATCGAGGCCGAGCTGCGGCCCGGCATCGCCGCACTTGCGGCCCGAACCGGGCTGCCGGTCATCCCGGTCGCCACCGACTCCGGCCTGTACTGGGGCCGGCGGGCGTTCCGCAAGACGCCCGGCGTGATTCACATCGTGATCGGCCCACCCATTCCGCCGGGCCTGTCGCAAGCGGCGCTGATCGCCGCGATCCAGGAACGCTGGCGAACGGCCGGCCTCGCGGGCGCTGTGGACAAGTCTGTGCATAAAGATGGGAAAGCGTCGGGCGTATGGCCCGCCTAGACCTCGCAACATCCTCATTTGTCACAGTTCCATTGCAGATTGGAGTCGAAACCGCGGCAGGGTCGCGCCGGGGCGGCTGGCGCATCCATTTTTCAAGCCTTTGTTCTTTAACAACAAAGGAGTCCCGGGTGGCTGCGCGGGATGCGCAGCCTCTTCGGAAGGTGGCAGGTGCTTCGGGATGCGGCACGCCGTGGCACGGCGCTGTGGATGACCGCAGGCCACCCTGCACGCCAAGCCCTTGGGATCACTGAATGGCCAGTCGGCGCGTCGTCCGGAACCTGTTGGGCTGGGCGTGCGGCGCGCTCGTCGCGGCGGGCGTGGCGCATGGCGTCGTCTGGGTCAGCGCGGTGCGCCGCCTCCATGCGCTGGTGGAGGAACAGGCCCAGGCCCTGCGCGCCCAAGGCTGGCGCGTGGTCCTCGGACCCGCCTGGCCGCACGGGTGGCCGGGACGCGCAGGGTTGCGGTTCGGGCCGGCTTCGGTCGAGGCCGACGGGTTTGCCTGGCAGGCCGAAGGTGCGGTCATCGACGCGCCGCTGCGCTGGCCCGAGTGGAGGGCCGGAGCGGATCTCGGCCCGGCGCGCGTGCGGGCGGACGGCCAGCAGATTCGCTTCGGCTCAGGCCCGGCCCTCGCGGTCGTGTCGCAGGACGTGCAGCTTGAGGTTTCCGGCGCCGGCGCCACCCTGGCCGGCACAACGGTCGGCATCGCCCCGTTGTTCGAGGCCGAGGCGTTGCAGGTGCGGCTTGGGCCGGAGGGCTTGGCGTTGTCAGCCCGGCGCCTCAAGCCGCTCGACGCCCCTTGGGCGCGCGGCCAGGTGATCGACGCGCTTGCGCTGCATGCGTCGGCGGCGGCGCCGCTCCCGCTCGCCGCCAATCCGCGCGCCGTCAAGGCGTGGCGCGAAGCTGATGGTGCCGTGGACCTGTCGGACATCGCGCTTACCATGGGTAGCGCGCATGCCGTCGGCCAAGGCAGGATCGGGTTGGACGACGACCTGCAGCCGAAGCTGGATGGGACGATGCACGTCACCGGCTACGAGGCCGGGCTGGACGAGCTTGCGGCGGCAGGGGTCCTGGCGCGCCAGACCGTGGTGGCGGCCAAGGCGGTGCTGGGCCTCCTTGCGGCGGCCACGCCGGACGGCGGCGCCGACGTTCCCGTGCAGATCGCGGGCGGCGTGCTGACCGTGGCGCGCTTCCCCCTGCTGCGGATACCGGCGCTGGGCTGGCCGGACGGCCGCTAAGGCTCCCCGCCGGAGTTCGACTGCGCCGCAAGGGCGCGGGCCATCTGGCTCAGCGCTTCCTGGTGCTTTTGATTGTCGATCGCGGCGAAGTTGCGCGCGAGTTCAAGGCACATGCGCTGCCGCTGGGACAACTCAACGACCGGCGCTTCGGTGTCCAGGCCCTCGAAGAACCAGCTCACGGGGACGTTCAGCACCAGCGCGATCTCGTAGAGGCGCCCGGCCGAGATGCGGTTCAGGCCCCGCTCATACTTGTGCGCCTGCTGGTAGGTGACGCCGATCATCTGGGCAAGCTGCTGCTGCGACAAACCCAGCATCACCCGGCGCTCGCGGATGCGCGCTCCGGCATGGTGGTCTGCGACGCTGGCGCGGGCCGGCGGCCCGTCCGGTCCTGCTTTGCCGTTACCTGGGACACCTTCTGGATTTTGCTTGGAACTCACGACCCGCCCCACGGTATGATGTAAAAAGGCTTACACCCAATCGGGCGAAAGCAGCATTGCGGTATCCACGCAAAACGTCAACAGGGCGTGACTTTAAACGTATTGGGGCTAAAGAAAAGCTCATTTCCAAGATCAAAAGCGGGTTCAAGACTGAACCGGGCTGTCCTTCGGCTTGGCAGAACGCTCGCGCCGTGCCGTGCGCAGCAGCGCGGCGCCTTGGTCGGGGGCGGGCACGCTGTGGGCGGCTGCGTTCGCGTGGGCTGTCGCCGCCTCGGCGCGGGCGGCCGCAAGCTGGCTGCGCAGGCTGTCGATCTCCTGCCGCAGCTGGTCGATGGCCTGCGGGTCGGCGTCCTGCCGGGGCGCGGCGTCAGCCGGGGGCGCTTCCGGGGCGGGCGGAAGGGGCGCGCTGCCGCGGTGGAACGGGTTGAACATGCTCATCGCGCGCTCGATCATCGCCACGTTCTGCCGGCTCATCTCCTCGACCCCGACCGGCATGAACGGGCTGAAGGTCTGCTGCACCACCTGCCGCAATTGCTGCTGCTGGCGCGCGAAGCTTGCCATGGCCTGTTCCAGGTAACGCGGCACCACGCCTTGCAGGCTGCCGCCGTAGAAGCCGATAAGCTGGCGCAGGAAGGCGGTGGGCAGCATGGAGGTGCCCTTGCTTTCCTCCTCGACGATGATCTGCGTCAGCACGCCGCGGGTGATGTCCTCCCCGGACTTCGCGTCATAGACCACGAAGTCGCGGCCGGCGCGGATCATGTCGGCGAGGTTGTCGAGGGTGATGTAGCTTGACGTTTCCGTGTTGTACAGCCGGCGGTTGGCGTACTTCTTGACGACCACCGGGGGCTGTTGCGGGGCAACGGCCGGGCTGGCGGCGTCAGTGTCGGGCGCGGAGGAGGTCGGGGGGGCGAATTGCGGCATGGAACCCTCGCTTTCGGCATGGAGCGGACTGTATCACGCGCTTGCAACATTGGGCGATAATCGCACTTGCGGTTATCACGCCAACCCTATGAGCAAAAGCTATGGCCGAGCCGGAAAACCCGTTCAACAACGACACCCTCGCCGCCGATTGGATCACCATTTGGCAGAGCGAGTGGGCCGCCGTCGCCGTGGACCGGGAAGTGCAGGAGGCGTGGCTGCGTGCGGCGTCGCAGGCTTGCGAGGTGCAGGCTGGGGCGGTCCCGCCTTCGCGGGCGCCCGGTGACGCTGCGCCCGGACCGGCCCGGCCCGTTCCGCCGGCGCGGGCCTCGGCCGCTGCCGATGCACCTGATGCCCGGGACGCTGCAAGCGCCAGCCTCCGGGATGCTGCAAGCGTCAGCCTCCGGGATGCCGCCATCGCCGACCTGCTGGACCGCGTCACTGAGCTGGAGCGCCGCGCCGCAAACGCCGCCGATCCCGCCAACCGCTGACGCCGCGCTGGTCGCGGGCATCGCCGCTTACCGGCGGCACCCGTGGCAGCGCGACCTGCCGGACCCGCCCAGCCTTTGGGGGGAGGGCGACACGCGCCTGCTCGACTACGGACGGACGGCGGACCCGGCCGTCCTGTTCGTGCCGAGCCTGATCAACCGCGCCTACGTGCTCGACCTCGCGCCGGGCCGGTCGATGATGCGCTGGCTGGCGGGGCAGGGGGTGCGCCCGCTGCTGCTCGACTGGGGCTGGCCCGGCACCTTGGAGCGTGGCTTCACCCTGACCGACTACATCGCCGGCCGGCTGGAGCGCGCGATGACGGCTGTGGGCGGGCGCGTGGCGCTGGCCGGATATTGCATGG
>CAXSEX010000436.1:0-4062 GCA_964236415.1 uncultured Acetobacteraceae bacterium
GGCGCCTGCTGGCAAGAGCGCGCCCGCGTCGTCCACGACCTCGAACCGGGACATCACCGCGCTGCGGCCGACCGAGGCCGCGGCGCCGTCCGGCGCATCCGGCGTGAGCACGCTGATCGAGCCGCCTCCGGTCGAGGCATACAGGTTGTGGAACCCGGGCGTCAGCGTCGCCATCACGCGGGCGCGTTCCTCGGGATGCAGCGCCGACCCGCTGCTGACGAGCAGGCGCAGGCGCGACAGCCCGGCCCGGCCCGCCTCTCCCCCGTCCGCAAGGCGCCGCAGGATGGTGGGCACCAGGAACTAAGGAGGTGATGCGCTCCCGCTCGATCACGCCGGGCAGGGCGGCGGCGTCGTAGGGGGGCGGGTGGAGCACCACCGTGGCGCCGCCCACCAAGTGCGACAAGGTGAAGCCGCGGCCGCCGAAGTAGAGCGGCGTCGCGCACAGGAAGCGGTCGCTGGACAGGAAGCCGAGGCCGATCCATTCCGCCATCAGCCGGACCTGGGACTGCCGGCTGGACAGGCGCGGGCCTTTCGGGATGCCCGTGGTGCCCGACGACAAGGACAGCAGCAGCGGCGCGTCCGCATCGTGCGGCCAGTCCACGGGTCCGGCAACGGGCGGCGGCGAAGTAGCCGAGGACATGGCCCTGCTCGGCCGCCGTCCAGCGCACGTCCACCGGCAGCAGGACGGCGCCGGCGCGAAACAGCGCCAGCATGGAAACGACGTAGGCGGCCGTGTCATGCATCGCGAGGCCGACCAGGTCGCCTGCCCTGACCCCGGCCGCAAGCAGGCGGCGGGCTTGGCTGTCCACCGCATCCCGCAGCGCGGCATAGGTCAGGACGGCGCCGTCCTGCTCCAGCGCCGGCCAGTCCGGGCGGCGGGCGGCGTTGGCCAGCACGGCGTCGGCCAGGTTCACCGGGACGCGCCCCGGGGCGCGGCCGGGCCCATCTCGCGCGCCATCTGGTCGCGCAGCATTTCGTTGGCGCCTTCGCCGAAGGTGTAGAGCCGGCTGTCGCGCAGGATGCGGCCCATGCGGCTTTCGGCGGCATAGGCGGCGCTGGCCATGACCTGCATCCCGTCCTGCGCGACCGATTGCAGCGTTTCGGAGGCCAGGACCTTCGCCTGCGCCGACTCCCGCCGGCAGGGCTGGCGCGTCGCCATCAGCCAGGCCAGGCGGTAAAGCACCAGGCGGGCCTGGTCCACGCGGTTCTGCGTGTCCACCAGCTTGTGGCGCAGCACCTGGAACTGCGTGAGCGGCTGGCCGAACTGCACCCGCTCCTTCGCGTGCGCCACGGCCATGTCCACCGCTGCCTGCGCCTGGCCGACCACGTTGGCGGCCTGGCCGGAGCGGCTGTACCACAAGGTGGACATGACGTGGCGGAAGCCGTTGCCTTTCCTGGCCCAAAAGTGCGTCCGCCGGCACCTCCACGTCGTCGAAGGCGATGTCCCAGGAGGTCAGCGAGTTGTTGCCGAGCTTGTGCAGCCGGGTCATGTGGACGCCGGGCGCGCCGGGCGGCACCAGCAGGATCGAGACACCCGCCGCGCCGGCGCTGCCGCGCTCCGTGCGGCAAGCGGTCACCAGGAAGGCGGCGGCGCCGGGTTCCGACAGCGCCAGCGCGAACTGGGCCTCGCCGCGGATCAACGGCGGCAGCAGGGCGTCCCGCTGCGCCGGGGAGCCGTAGGTCAGCAGCGACATGCCGCCAAAATCCACGGTGGTGCGACTGCGGCGACCCGTGCAGCATCGCCAGCGCCGGCCCGGCGCCGCCCCGGGCGTAGTGGACCAGGCGGCCGCCGACATCGACGAAGCGGGGCACGAAATGGGGGAGGATGTCAGGCGCCAAGCCTTGCCGGCGCCGTTGGCCCCGAGCAGGGCGACGCACTCGCCCTCCTGGACAACAAGGTCCACGCTGCGCAGCGCCTGCACGGGGCCGCAGAACACGCAAAGGGCGCTACACCGCAGCATGGGCCGCCTTGCGTCCGAGATAGGCTTCGATCACCCGCTCGTCGACGCGGATGGCGGGCGTGCCCTCGGCGATCCGGACGCCGAGGTTCACCACCACGATGCGGTCGGCGACGCGCATCACGAGGCCCATGTTGTGCTCGATCAGCCGGATGCCGAGGCCCCGGCCGCGCAGGGCCAGGACGCATCGGCGCCGAGCAGGACGTTCTCCGGTACGGACAAGCGGGGCATGAGCCGGCCGTTCTGGAAGGTGCGGACCATCCCGGCGCGCGCGACGGCGTGGGGCGGCAGGCCGCCCAGGCTGCGGCCGCCCAGCGCGATGCGGCCGGCGCTCGGCTTCAGCACGCCCGACAGCAGGTTGACGACCGTGCTCTTGCCGGCGCCGTTCGGCCCGATCAGGGCCGTGACCATCCCGGGGCGGACCGAGAAGCCCACCCGGTCCACCGCGAGCAGGCCGCCAAAGCGCTTGCTGAGGCCGGACACCTGAAGCGTCCCGGGTGCGGCGGGCGCGTCAGGCACGGGCCGCGCCCCGCGTGCCGAACATCTGGCGGACAAGGCCGGTGATCCCCGCCGGCATCAGGACCAGCACCAGCAGCACGCCGATGCCGAACACCGCCAGGTAGCCGTCGCCGAGGAAGCGCAGCCATTCCGGCAGGAAGCTGACGAGGACCGAGCCGAGGACGGCGCCGGGCACGGAGGTTTCGCCGCCGGTGATCAGCATGACGAGCAGGGTGATGGAGCGCACCGCGTCGAAGTCGCCGGGCGAGATGTGGTGGGCGTAGTGCGCGTACAGCGAGCCGCTGAGGCCGCCGTAGCCGCCGGTCAGCGCGCCGGCGTTGGACACGACGACCAGCACCGTCGCGTTGAAGCGGACGGTGGCGAGCGCCAGGTAGTGCCCGCGCAGCCGCAGCGTCGGCACGCCGACCAGCACCGCGAAGCGCAGCTGCTGCATCCCTCGCATCGGGTCGATCCCGGCCAGGCCGGAGAACCGGTCCGGGTGGGCGGCGCAAACCTCGGCCACGCGGGCGTAAGGGATCTCGCAGGAGCCGCGCACCCGCAGGTCGCCCGCGCGCGTCGCGATCAACAGGCTGCGCTCGATGCCGGCGCGGTCCATGCGGCGCAGGCAGTCGTCCACAGGGACCCCGCGGCGCACGTCGCCGCTTATGCGGACCTGGTCGTGGAAGTTGTCGTCGAGGCCGGTCAGGCCGCCCTGCACCTCCGCGGGCGTATGCAGGTTGACAACGATGTCGATTGCGGGGGGGACGCTGCTTGGCATGCCTGCACTACACGACGGCGGCGGCGCCGCTCGCAACGGAAGAACGGCGAAAATGCTGATTTCCCCGGGGGACCGTGCGTCATGCGGAAATGCGTGCCTGCCTCATCGGAATCCCGTGGCGGTCAGCCAGGTGAAACGGTGCCGGGCCGTGTCCGGCTTGCGCCAAATCGTTTCCGCGATGCGGACCCCTTCGGCTTGCAGGGCCGCAGCGATGGTGGAGCGGCGCTGCAGCGGCATCCGTTCGGCCGAGGCCGCAACCGTCAGCGCCGTCAGCGGCCGGCCCCGGCGGTCCGGCAGCGGCGCCAAAAGGGCGATGCCGGTGGCGCCGACGCCCAACGGCGTGCGGGCGCCGGTGTCCATGGCCAGGATGCAGACTGGAAACGTGCCCTTGTTCGCTTCGACGCAGATGGAGTCATTGTGGGAGCGGAGCGAGAAGAACACGTTGTCGCCCAGCGATTCCGCCAGCTTGGCGGTGGCCGCGCGCGCTGCGTCCTGGATGTCGTAACGGTTCGACGCCGCGGCGGCGAGCGCGAAGAAGTCGAGGCCGAGGTGGTAACGCTTGGTGCCGGGGTCCTGCTCGACCAGCCGCTCGGCTGCGAGGGTTTGCAGCAGGCGGTGCACGGTGGTGCGGTCGAGCGGCAGCGACTCGGCCAGGTCGGTCAGGCGGGCGCCGGTGGCCGGCGTGGTGGTGAGCGTGCGCAACAGGGCGGGCGGAGCGGCGCACGGACTGCGCGCCCCCGGACACGGCAGGAGCGTCTTCCGGGGGCTTTCTACCGGACATTCCCAGTCACCGGCCGTCCCCTGAAGGTCTTGGCCGCAGGGTCTCCT
>CAXSEX010000437.1:0-4052 GCA_964236415.1 uncultured Acetobacteraceae bacterium
GCAAGAATACGGCGGACGGGCCCGCCTTCGGAAGGTCCGTCATGCACCTTGTCCTTTCGCGACCTGAATGGGTGTGGTTGCTGCGGATGTCACATCAGCCGAGCCATGCGCCATCCAGCCCATGATGATGTCCTGACTGATTTCATCTCTCAACAACTCGGCTACGGTGTTGCCGTCACGAAGGACGATAACCCGGTCACAGCCTTCGGCGAGCTCTTCGATCTCGCTGCTGATCATCAGCACGTCGAGTCCATTGTCGGCAAACTCGTTGATCAGCTGCTGGATCTCCGACGTCGATTCCGCGAGTTGGTTCGTCGAGAATGAGGAGCTTTGGATTCAGGCAGAGCCAGCGAGCGAGGAGGACCTTTTGCTGGTTTCCACCAGACAGCTCGCGAATCTTCTGATCGGGACCGGAGGTCCGGATTCCGAGTCTCGCGATGAACCGTTCGACGAGTTCCCGCTGCTGTTCGCGTGACACGATTCCGCGTTTCGACAATCTCGGCAGGGCCGCGAGCGTCATGTTCTCCTGCACCGAGAGGTAGGGAATGATGCCTTCGCTCTTGCGATCTTCGGAGCAAAAACCGATCCCCGCGCGGATCGCGTCGCCTGGCGCCCAAGGCGCGAACGCCTCGCCCCCCAGCGTGACCCGTCCGCCGTCCCGCGGGTCCGCCCCGAACAGCGCCCGCGCCGTTTCCGTCCGCCCGGCGCCCAGCAGGCCGGCGACGCCCACCACCTCGCCCTGGCCGACCTGCAGGCTCACGTCCTGCACCCGCGGCCCGGCGCGCAGCCCTTGCACGTCGAGCAGCGCGCCGCCCTGCCGCCCCGCCTTGGCGCCGAACGCCGTGGCGCCGGCACGCGCGACGGAGGACAGGTCCCGCCCGAGCATGACCGCCACCAGCTCAAGCTTCGGCAGCCCGGCCATCGCCGCCACCTGCACCGTGCGCCCGTCCCGCAGCACCGTCACCCGGTCGCACACGGCATACAGCTCATCGAGCTTGTGGCTGACGAACACCACGGCCACGCCCTCCGCCCGAAGCTGACGGATCACGCCGAACAGCACCTGCACCTCGGCATCGCTGAGCGAGGAGGTCGGCTCGTCCATCACCACCAGCGCCGCCCGGAACGCGATGGCACGGGCAATGGCGACCATCTGCTGCACGGCCGTCGGGTAGCGCGCCAGCGGCTGCCGCACGTCCAGGTTGACCCCAAAGCGGCCGAGCAGGGCGGCAGCCTCCTCATTCATGCGGCGCCAGTGCAGCAGGCCGAAGCGCCGGGTCTCGCGCCCCAGGCAAATGTTCTCGGCGACGGACCGCTGCCCGACCAGGCTGATCTCCTGGTAGATCGTGCTGATGCCCGCGGCCTGCGCCGCCTGCGGGCTGGCGGGCGCGAAGTCCTCGCCGCGGAACCGCACCCGCCCGGCGTCGCGCCGGGCGTAGCCGGTCAGCACCTTGATCAGCGTGCTCTTGCCCGCGCCATTCTGGCCGATCAGCGCGTGCACCTCCCCCGCTTCCACGGCAAAGGAGGCGCCCCGCAGCGCGGGCACGCCGCCATACGCCTTGTCGATCCCGCTCATCTCCAGGAGAGGCATGGCTGGCTCGCCCAGGTGGCCCGGCGGGATCAGTAGGCGTCTGCGACGAGCTGCTGCGCGTTGCTGCTGTCGTAGAAGCGGTCCTCGTTGATCACCCACGGCTCAATGGCCTCGCCTCGGGCGTAGCGGTCCATGGTCTCATACGCCTTGGGGCCGAACTTTGGGTTGCACTCCACCGTGGCGCCGATGGTGCCGACGATGATGGCCTGCAGCACGTCCCGCGTGCCATCGATCGAGACAAGGGTGATGTCCTTGCCAGCCTTCTTCCCGGCCGCCTCGATGGCCGCAAGCGCGCCGATGGCCATCTCGTCGTTGTGCGCGTAGATCGCGTTGGCGGCGCCGTTGGCCTGCAGCAGCGTTTCCGCCACCTGCCGCCCCTTGTCGCGCACGAAGTCGCCGCTCTGGCCCGCGATGATCTTCATGCCCGGCGACGCCTTGATCGCTTCCGCGAACCCCGCATGCCGGTCGTTGGCCGGCGACGACCCGACAGTGCCCAGAAGCTCGATGATCGACGCTTCCCCTTTCATCTGCCGCGCCAGCCACTCGCCGGCCCGGCGGCCCTCCGCCACGAAGTCGGAGCCGATGAAGCACACGTAGTCCCGGCCGGGCCGGGCCTGCGTCTCGTCCACCCGGCGGTCGAGCAGGATCACCGGGATGCCGGCGCGCTTGGCCGCCATCACGGCGGGCACCAGTGGCTTTTCTTCCCGCGGCGCCAGGAAGATCACATCGACCCGCTGCGCGATCATGCTGTTCACGTCGGAAACCTGCTTCGCGGCAGAGGCGGCGGCGTCGGTGTAGACGAACTGGTAGCCGCGCTTCGCCGCCTCGCTGCGCATGCTCTCGGTC
Source organism: uncultured Acetobacteraceae bacterium (assembly GCA_964236415.1). Taxonomy (GTDB): domain Bacteria; phylum Pseudomonadota; class Alphaproteobacteria; order Acetobacterales; family Acetobacteraceae; genus CAHJXG01. The sequence continues at coordinate 2,435 of CAXSEX010000437.1, forward strand.
TGGGCGATGCGCCAAGGGTTGTTGCTCTCGGTCTGCGCGAAGCCGACCTTGTAGGTGGCCTTCTGCGCCAGCTTGGGCAGCGCGGACGCCTGCGCCAGCGCCCGGCCGCCGCCCAGCGCCATCACCGCTGCGGCGGCCGTCAACGAAACCATGTCGCGTCGAAGCATCGTGTCTCTCCCTTTTGAGCGCGGGCTTGGCGGACCGCCGGTCCTGCCTGGCGCTTCAGATTGGCGTTGCAACTAAGCGACGCTAAGGACGGTGCGGGCCGTCTGTCAATGTAGCTCCACGGATCATTGCGGCTTTCGCGGACCCATCAAGCGAGCTGCGGGCCAAGTCAGCCCATGAACTCTGCAATCGCAGCCGTGGCCCGCCCCACGTCCACCGTCCATCGCTTGTTGTGGGCAGCCGGATCGCTTTGATCGACTTGGCCCAGCAGGAAGCCATAATCGGCGCCCACGCTTGACAGCACGGTTGAGTGGTTCACGAGATGGTCGCGGGTCGATTCGATATCGACGATCCGGGTGCCCGGCCTGCAGAACACCGCGTTGAACAGGCCACCCCCACCGAGCACGACGATGGGTCGTTCCGACCCGAACAGCTCGATCTGCTCTTCCGGGCCAAGGTACTCCGGGTCGATCGGGCTGTATCCCATCGTGACGAGCCGGTCGTTCAGCTCGCATTCGTTCACCAGGGACCTGCAGCTGCCCATTTCAACCGTCCGGCGCCGGCGGCCGACGTAGATGTGGTGGGCGCTCGGCACGATGATGCTGCCCGCCACGCTTTCACGCAACCTGGCAAGCATCGCCCTGGCTTCTGGCACGACGAAGAACTCCCTCCGCGGCTGACGGAACACGTCGATGCTTTCGAAATGGTAGGCCCTGCTGCAATCGTGGAGGATCACGTCGGCAGCCTTAAGGCCAAGCAGCCGCAGCATCGCCCGCATGTTGGGATGGTCGGCATGAACCAGCAACCTGTCATAGGCCGCCCGATTGTCCACGAAGTGCATCACCGCAGGCAGCACGTAAAGGAGCCACATGCCCCAGTTGTGCGGCTCGTCCGATGAAGCGAACATGGTCCTGCCGCCGACGTGCTGTGCGGCCTGCAGCCGGGATCGCGGCACGACGAAGTCCCTGTCCCGGCGGTGATGGCCGCGGTTTCCGATAGTCCCGGCCAGTCCACGATGCCGGAGACGGCCGCCTGCGGATCGTCGTAGATCGACGCGCAGCGGTCGCCGGCGATGAAGAAGTTGGACCAGGTCAGATGCACGTCGCGCAGCCTGTCCAGCCGCCGGGGCTGCGACTGCCGACCCGTTTGGAGGGCGACAGGTCCGGGCGGCTCCGCCGAAAGGTCCTGAAGCATCCTGGGCGGCCGCTTCTCCCAATCGACCCCAGGCCAACGCTGCATCGTCTCGCACGGCACGTCTTTGTCGAAAACCAGGCGAACCCAATCGTTGTCCATGACTTGCTCATGCCGTTCCGCACATGGTGGACACTCGACGTTGGCGTGTCACTGCGGCTTCAACGGTTCACAACCGGGGTTGGCTCCGGCGCGATGATCGCCCTTGTAATACCAGACGCCCGGACCGTTGACTCGGACGTGATCCCGCTTGAGCCGCTTT
>CAXSEX010000438.1:0-4045 GCA_964236415.1 uncultured Acetobacteraceae bacterium
AGTCGCGCCAGATCTCGGGGTAGTTGCCGTCGTCGCAGATGATGAGGCTCATCTTGAGGCCCTTCGGCCCGTCCGAGACGTAGGTGCAGTTGCCGGGATACCAGCCCTCGATGGGCACCCACGGCATGATCTTGCGGTACTTCTGGACGACCTCGCCCTTGTCGCTCATCAGGATCAAGGTGTTGTACGGCGCCTTGTGGGGATGCTCCTCGTGCCGCTCGCCGGTCAGGGAGAACACGCCCCAGACCTTGGCCTTGCGGCAGGCTTCGGCGAAGATCTCGGTTTCCTCGCCGGGGATGGACGACGCCGTGTCGTACATCTCCTTGCTGTCGTACATGATCCCGTGGGTCGAGTATTCCGGGAAGATCACGAGGTCCATGCCCGGCAGGCCCCGCTTCATGCCGGTCAGCATGGTGGCGATGTTGCGCGCGTTGTCGAGCACCTCCGCGCGGGTGTGCAGGCTCGGCATCTTGTAGTTGACGACGGCGACGCCGACCGTGTCCTTGCTACTGGAGATATCACCGTGCAGCATTGTTAACTCCCTTTGTTTAGACAGCCATGTGCCGATGCACCAGCGCATCGGTCAGCTCCGCCATGCCGCCCTCCGCGACCGCCCTGCCCTTCTCCATCATGGCGAAGTGGTGGCCGGCGCGGCGCGCGAAGGCGACATTCTGCTCGACCAGCACCACCGTCAGCTTCGCCTCGCTGTTGAGGCGGATGATGATGGCCTCGATCTCCTCGACGATGCTGGGCTGGATGCCCTCGGTCGGCTCGTCGAGCAGCAGCACCTTGGGGTCGGCGGCCAGCGCGCGGGCGATGGCCAACTGCTGCTGCTGGCCGCCGGACAGCACGCCGCCGGGCCGGTCGAGGTTCTGCATCAGGTAGGGGAACAGCTCCGGCACCAGGTCCGGGATGACCCGGCGGCCGGGCCGGGCGAAGGCGCCCATCAGGATGTTCTCGCGGATCGTGAAGTCCGGGATGACCTCCCGCCCCTGCGGCACGTAGGCGATGCCGGCCCGCGCGCGCCGGTAGGCGGGCGTCCTTGTGATGTCGCGCCCGGCCAGGCGTATCGTGCCGGTGACGCGCTCCATCAGGCCCATGAGGGTTTTCAGCAGCGTGGTCTTGCCGACCCCGTTGCGCCCCAGGATCGCGGTGATCGCGCCCTCGGGGATGCCGAGCGACACCCCGTGCAGCGCGTGGCTGCGTCCGTAGAAGGCGTCCACGGCGTCGAGCGTCAGCATCAATGGATGCCCTTCGATCCCAGATAAGCGGCGCGGACGCGGGGATCGGCCTCGATGGCCGCCATGTCGCCCTCGGCCAGCACCTGGCCCAGGTGCATCACCGTGATGCGCTGGGCGATCTCGCGCACGAAGGCCATGTCGTGCTCGACGACGACCACGGTGTGGGTGCCGCGCAGGCTCTTGATGATGTCGGCGGTGCGCAGCGTTTCCGCGGCCGTCATGCCGGCCGTCGGCTCATCGAGCAGCAGCAGCTTCGGGTCCTGCATGACCAGCAGGCCGAGTTCAAGCCATTGGGTCTGGCCGTGGCTGAGCGTGCCAGCCACCGTCTGCGCCTCGTCGGCCAGGCCGGTGAGGTCCAGCACCTCGTCCAGGCGGCGCCGGGCGGCGCGCGGCAGACCGAAGCGCAGGTTGGCGAACACGCCGGGCTTGCCGCACCCGGCGACCTCCAGGTTGCGGCGCACCGTCAGCTCCCGGAACACGCTCGGGATCTGGAACTTGCGGCCGATGCCGGCCCGCGCGATGGCCGGCTCCTCCCAATTGGTGATGTCGGTGTCGCGCAGGTGGACGCGGCCCTGCGTGCTCTTGGTCTTGCCGGAGATCAGGTCCATCAGCGTCGTCTTGCCGGCGCCGTTGGCGCCGAGCAGCACGCGCAGCTCGCCCTCCTCGATGACCAGCGAGACGCCATCGACCGCCTTGAACCCGGCGAACGACACGCCGAGGCCATCGACCGTGAGCACGGCGCTCATGATGCGATCCGCTCCGCAGCGGGTTGGGCGGCGGAGGGCCGCCGCTTGCGCCCGAAACGCGACAGCACGGCATCGGCGGCGTCGCTCGCGAAGCCCGCGACCCCGCGGGGCAGGTAAAGCACCACAAGCACGAAGATCAGGCCGATCACCGCGCGCCAGGCCTGCACGAGGGCCTGGGTCTCGCTCGCCCCGGCCTCGATGATGTTGATGCCGATGGCGCCGATGCAGGCGCCGAGCAGCGAAGCGCGACCGCCGACCGCGGCCCAGACCACCATGGTGATGGAGAACGACAGGTCCATGAAGGTGGGCGAGGCGAACTGCGCGACGACAACGTACAGCATGCCCGCGACGCCTGCGATGGCGGCGGACACGGCGAAGAAGAACACCTGGTACAGCGGCACGTCGAAGCCGAGGTAGCGGACCCGGTTCTGGTCGTCGCGGATCGCCTGCAGGATCAGCCCGGCCCGCGTTTCCACCAGCATGCGCGTGGCGATCAGCGCCAGCGCCAGCGCCCCGGCGACCACGTAGTACGTCCTCACGTCGTAGGGGTCCAACTCGACGCCGAACACGGTGAGGTTGCCGAGGTCGGTCAGCCCGTTGAACCCGTTGGTGACCGGCTGCGCGTCGATCACGACCAGGCGCACCAGCAGCACCAGCGCCAGCATGATGATGGACACGAACACGCCCGAGATGCGCTTGCGGAACATGACCCAGCCGATCACGGCCGCGACCAGCACCGGCAGGAGCACGCCCATGGCGATGCCGAACCACGGGTTCTGGAACGGGGTCCAGAGGAACGACCCGTGGTTGATGCAGCACAGGTCGGTCTTGGCACCCGGCTCCGCGTTCCACAGCATGAAGTCGGGCACGGGGGTCGCGGACCCCTGCTGCAGGCTGGTCGGGCTGGCCAGCTTGAGCGACATGGCCATCATGTAGGCGCCCAGCCCGAAGAACAGGCCCTGGCCCAAGTTGAGGATGCCGGCGTATCCCCAACTGAGCGCGATGGCGACGCCGAGTAGGCCGTACACGAGGAACTTGGCGATGCGGTTGAGCCAGAACTCCTCCAGCACCAGCGGCGCGCACAGGATCAGGCCGATGAACACCGCATAGGCGGCATAGTCGAGCGTCCGCTTGCCCGGCATGGCTCAGCGCGTCCGTTGCGAGAACAGCCCGCGCGGCCGGGTCATGATGACGGCGATCACGAAGGCGAACACGACGGCGCGGGCGATGATGTCGTTCGACAGGAACGCCGTGATCCCGTTCAGCTGGCCCAGCAGCCCCGCCGAGAGGATGGAGCCGGCCAGGCTGCCGACGCCGCCCACCACGACCACCAGGAAGGCATCGACCACCATGGGCGTGCCCATGTCGGGGAACACGGTCTTGAAGCCTGACACCATGACGCCCGCGACCCCGGCCAGGCCGGAGCCGTAGGCGAAGGTGAGCGCGTTGACGCGGTCCACGTCGATGCCGCAGGCGGCGGCCATGCGCGGGTTGCGCATGATGGCACGCACCTGGATGCCGATGGAGGTGCGGTACATCAGCAGCCAGGTGAGGAGTGCCAGCAGCAGCGTGACCACGATGATGAAGGCGCGGAAGGCGTTGACCTGGACGTGGCCGAACGTGAGCGCCCCGGTCAGCTCCGGCGGCACCGCCACGTTCTGCAAGCCGGGGCCGAGGCCCGCGATGTGCAGGCCGAAGAACGACGCGCCCAGCTCAAGCCGCACCGCCTGCTGGATCAGGATCGCGACGCCCCAAGTGGCGAGCAGGGTGTCGAGCAGCCGGCCGTACAGCCGGCGCACCACCACGCGCTCGATGGCGTAGCCGACCAGGGCCGTGGCGATGAAGGCGAGCGGGATCGCGGCCAGGATGTCCAGGTGCAGGTAGATCCGGGTCAGCACGGCCGTGTAGGCGCCGAGCATGACCATCTCGCCGTGCGCCATGTTGATGACGCCCATGGCCCCGTAGGTGATCGCAAGCCCCAGGGCGACGAGCAGCAGGACGGAGGCGAGGCTCAGGCCGATGAACACGACTTCAGCCATCCGCCGCTCCTCCTGCCAT
>CAXSEX010000439.1:0-4044 GCA_964236415.1 uncultured Acetobacteraceae bacterium
ATCATACCTTGAGGTCAGACCGCCTGTCTGGTGGCAGTTGCTCCATAATGCCGCAACCAAGTGGGATGGCATGCGCCACGTGTTCGATCGTGCCTGTGACCAGCACGGCATCGAGCACAGGCTGACCAAGCCCTGTCATCCGTGGACCAATGGCCAAGCCGAGCGAATGAACCGGACCGTCAAGGACGCCACCATCAAGGCCTTTCACTATGAGACGACGCAGGCCCTATGCGCCCACGTCGCAACCTTCGTCGCTGCCCGCAACTTTGCAAAGCACCTCAAGGCACTCCGATGGCGCACACCCTTCCAAGCCATCTGTGAAGCCTGGAAAGCCGACCCCACCTCGTTCAAAGTCAACCCGCACCACCTCATCCCGGGACCAAACAGCCGACGAGGCCCGCATGTAGGGGCGCGTGTCCAGAACGCCCCAGAACGAGCCGGCAGACGCCTCGAACACCTCCGGCCCGAGCGCGATTTCGCCAGTCGTGACCCCGCGGGCGAACACGTCGCGCCGCTCCTCCTCCGAGCCGGCCGCCTCCTCGGCCAGGATCACGTAGGCGTCGGCGCACAGCGGCGACAGACGCAGCGCCTTGCGGGCGAACGCCAGCCGCCCACGCTTCGTGCGCTGCTCCCAGGCGTCGTAGATCACGTGCTGCGCCTTGGCGGTCGGATCGCTGCCGCGCCGCGGCCGGCGCGGACCGTCACGCCCGCCGTGCCCGCTGCCGTCCTTGCGTGTGGCCGCGAACGCCTCCATCGCGCGCCGGTCCGGCAGCGCGGCAATCAGCTTGCCGGGGCCGGGCCTGGCTTCAGCGGCGGGCGTCGTGCGAGGTGCTTTCGGGACTGCCATCGCCTGCTCCTCCGTCCTGTCCCGGCTGCGGCGGGAGCGCCATCTTGCCGCGGGCGGGTCGGCTGACGGCCGCGCCGCCGTTCTCGCGCCGAGGTGCGCCCATCGTCGCCGCAGCCGCCAGCCCTGTCCAGCCGACGCGCGCAAGGGTGTCCAGCAGCGTCGAGCGCGGCACCTTGAAGGAACGGCACACGCTGGCCTTGCTGGCGCCGCCGTCCAGCGCTGAGACGATCTGCTCCACGCGCTCCGGGTCGAGCGTGGGCGGTCGGCCGCCGCGGCGGCCCCGGTGCTTGGCCGCGGCCAGGCCGGCCATGACACGCTCGCGGGTGAGCGCCCGTTCGTATTGGGCGGGCGCGCCGAAGATGCCGAACATCAGCTCGCCGTTGACCTTCAACGGAAGACGGTGGCGCTTCCTTGCCGTTATGTGGCGGGCCGGAACTGCGTCAGGACCTGCTCATCTCGCCCTCCCGTTGGTGCCCGCCAGACGGTGCCCGGCAGGCGCGACGACTCTTGTTGACGACCGTCGTGCCGCTTCGTACGCTGTCCCCATGGCTATCATCCGCCTCACCGCTGCGAACCGACGCCGACGCCGCGACCCAGCGGCGGCTCGTGCGGCTGCGTGCAGATCGGCTCCCTCCCTGGTGGCGCCCGCCTCGTCGTAGCCCCCAACCAGCCAGAGTGGCTTCTGGCCCGCGCTCCCGAACCTCCGCAGCCCTCGGCTCCGGAGGTTTTCTTTTGCCCAGCCCGCAGGAGAACACCGTGCAAGATCGTCCAACGCCCTCCGACCTCGACCCGATGCAGCCCTCGGCGGCCACCGGGCGTGGGGCGGTGCGCCGCGCGGGGCCGATTGACGCCGCCGCCGTCCGCGAGCTGACGCGCGCGGCATACGCCAAGTGGGTCCCGGTGATCGGCCGCGAGCCAAAGCCGATGACCGCGGACTACGACGTGGCCGTGCGGGACCACTTGGTGGACCTGCTGCAGGAGGGCGGCGAGACGGCCGTGCTGATTGAGATGGCGCCCGGCGCCGACCACCTGCTGGTCGTGAACGTCGCGGTCGCGCCCGCCTTCCAGGGCCAGGGCCAGGGCCACGGCCGCGCCCTGATGGCCCACGCCGAGGAGGTTGCGAGGTCGCTCGGCCTCGGCGAGGTGCGGCTCTACACGAACGGGCGCTTTGCCGAGAACCTGCGGCTCTACGGCCGGCTCGGCTACCGGGTGGACCGCGAGGAGGTGCATCCGCAGCTTGGCGTGGCGGTGTACATGAGCAAGCGCCTCCCGACGAACGGCTCCGGCCCGCCCTCCGGTCGCACAGGCTCCGTGCGGCACCTTAAGGCGCCCGGCTGATGCGAGACTTGCGCACCGCCAAGCCGCAGCGCGCCTTGGGTGCCGCCCTCATGGCGGCGGCCATGCTGACCTTCCCGTGCGGCGACGCCATCGCCAAGCATCTCAGCGCCCAGCACGCGCCGCTGTTCCTGGCCTGGGCGCGCTACATGGCCGGCGCGGCGTTCATCGTCCCGGCCCTCCTCCTCACCGGCCGCGGCACCGGCACCGGCACCGGCGTGGCGCGCGGGCACGTCCCGATCCAGGCGTTGCGGGCCGCCTTCGCCGTCGGCGCGGTCAGCCTCTACTATCTGGCCATCGCCCGCATTCCTCTCGCCGACGCCCTGGGTGCCTACTTCGTCGCGCCCGTCCTGGCGGCGCTGCTCTCGGCCGCCGTGCTCGGGGAGGCACTGGGCCCGCGGCGCCTGCTCGCGGTGGGAGTCGGGTTCGCAGGCGCGCTCCTGGTCGCCCGGCCAGGCGTCACGATGGGCGGGGGCATGGCCTGCGCCCTCGGCGCCGGCGGCTGCTTCGCTTGCTACATGGTGGCGACGCGGGCGCGGGCGCAGTCCGGCTCGCCTCTGGCCACCCTCGCCTTCCAGTACGTGGCCGGCGGGCTGCTGCTGTTCGTGCCGGCCCTGCTCGATTGGAGCGTCCCGACCGCGGCGACGTGGCTGCTCATCCTGCTCATGGGCCTCGTGTCCGCAATCAGCCACTTGCTGGTGATCGCGGCGTTCCGCCTCGCCGAGGCGTCGTTGCTTGCCCCGCTGGTGTACCTCGAACTGCTCGGCGGCACGCTCCTCGGCCTGCTCGTGTTCGGCCAGCTTCCGGCGCCCGTGACGTGGCTCGGCATCGCGCTGATCGTGGCGGGCGGCCTGATCCTGGTCGAGCGCCGGCCGCAGCCGGGCGTAGGTGGACGCCGAGGGAGCACGGAGTAGAATGCGCGCGTGACCACCGCATCCTTCGTCACCGCCGACGACCTCGCCCGTGACCTCCGCGCCTTCGGCGTGCCGCGAGGCGGCGTGCTGATGGTGCATTCCTCCCTCAGCAGCCTCGGCCGGGTCCTCGGCGGTGCGCCGGCCGTCGTGCGTGCCCTCCTCGCCGCGCTCGGCCCGGACGGCACCCTCGTCATGCCCGCGTTCTCGCCGGAGGTGTCCGACCCTGCCCGCTGGCCGGATTGGAGCCTCTCGGGAGAGGAGCTTGAGCGTGCCCGCACGCACGCGCCCGCCTTCGATCTGGGCACCACGCCGACAACCATGGGCACGATCCCCGAGGCGTTCCGCCGCTGGCCCGGCACCGTCCGCGGCCCGCACCCCCAGGTGTCGCTCTGCGCCCTCGGCCCGCGGGCGGAGGAGGTTGTCGCGCTCCACGCGCTCGACTGGGGCCAGGGCGCGGGCTCGCCATTCGAGCGCCTGGCGGCGATGGACGCCTCCCTCCTGCTGCTCGGCGTCGGGTTCAACCGCGCGACGCTGCTGCACTATGCGGAGAGCTTGGTGCCGCACCGGCGCACCAAGACCCGCTGTATCCCGTTCGGGGACGGAGCGGCGCGGCGCTGGATCGAAGCGCCTTGCATCGGCGATGACCTCAACACGCACTTCCCGGCGATCGGCGCCGCTTACCTCGCGGCGGGGCGAGCACGGACGAGAAAGGTCGCGGCGGCCGACGCGGTGCTCGCCTCGGCCGCGGGCTTGGTCGCCTTCGCGTCGGACTACCTGGCCGGGGCGCTGCCGCGCTCGGCGACCTTGGGACATCGACCATGATGCCGGGCACGACCGACGCCATCCCGCCCGACCTGGAAACGGCCAGGGCCTACTTCGACCGCTTTGTGCAGGCGCGGCATTATGGAGCAACTGCCACCAGACAGGCGGTCTGACCTCAAGGTATGA
>CAXSEX010000440.1:0-4014 GCA_964236415.1 uncultured Acetobacteraceae bacterium
GGCGTCGCCATCGACAGCCCCGCCCAAGTCACGCAGAAGCAGCTCCAGCCGCCCTGCTCCACAGGCTCGCGCTTGACGATGCGCGACAGCATCGTGCCCCAGTCCATCGTTTGCAGCTCGACGCGCAGGCCTGCGCGGCTGAGCTGGTCCTGCACCACCTGGCTCATCGCCATGATCTGCGGCAGGTCGGACGGCGCCGGCATGACGATGCGCTCGCCCTTGTAGCCGGCCTCGGCCACGAGCTGCCGGGCCTGTTCAACGCTGCGCGGCCGGGTGAGCACGCCCAGCCCGGCGCTGGTGCTCATGGGGCTGCCGCTGGGGAAAAAGCCGACCGGGGTGGTGCCGTATTGCTTCGCGTCGCCGACCGCGGCGGTCACGACCTCGGCCTGGTCGATCACAGGCAGCAGCGCCCGGCGCAGCTTCGGGTTGTCGAACGGCGGCTGCAACTGGTTGAAGCGCAGGATCGCCAGCGCCCCGAACGGGTCGAGCGGCTCGGCCTTGATGCCGGGCGACCGGGCCAGCATCGGCAGCAGGTCCAGCAGCGGGCGTTCCAGCACGTCCACCTCCCCCTGCTGCAGCGCCGCCGCGGCGGTGGCCGGGTCGGGCTGCGTGATCCACTCCACCCGGTCGAAGTGCGCGACCTTGGCCCCGGCGAACAGCTCTGGCGTTTCGCGGCGCGGCTCGTACTTGTCGAACCGGGCGTAGTGCGCCTGCACGCCCGCCTGCCACTCGTCAGGGAGGAACCGATACGGGCCACTGCCGACCACCTCCTTGATCTGCTGGCTCGACGGCGTGCGGGCGATGCGCTCGGGCATGATGAACACGTTGCGGACGGCGATGGCGAACAGCAACTGCCGGAACGGCCGCGACAGCGCGATCCGGAACCGCTTGTCGTCGAGCGGCTCGATCCCTGCCACGCGTTCGGCGATCGCTTGGCCGAACGGGTCCTTCTCCATCCATCGTTTCAATGATGCAATGCAATCGGTCGGGCGCACCGGCTCGCCGTCGTGGAACACGAGGCCGTCGCGCAGGGTCAACACCCACACCAGGCCGTTATCCGACACCTCCGCGCCCTCGGCCATCTGCGGCTGCGGCCGGAGGCTCAGGTCGATGCCGAACAGCGTGTCCCACACCAGGTAGCCGTGCGTCACCGCGACCGTCGCCACGCTCCACAGCGGGTCGATGGAGGACAGGTCCGACTGCGGCACGAACCGGAGCGTGGGCGCGGGCTGCGCGACGGCAGGGCGGGCCAGGCCGAGCAGGGGGGCGGCCAGCAGGTGGCGGCGGCGCAGGGTCACTGGCTCGCGTGCTCCCGGGCACGCAGCCGGTCGAACCAGCCGATGGTGGCCGCGACCTCCGCCGCGAACAAGGAGGGCCGCATGCTGCTTGAGCTGTGGCTGGCGCCGGGGAAGCGCAGCAGGTGCGCCTCCACCCCGGCCAGCCGGAGCGCCGCATACATCTGCAACGTCTCGCTCATCGGCGTGCGGCTGTCGGCCTCGCCCGCCATCAGCAGCGTGGGCGTGCGGGCCTGGGGCGCATGGGTCAGCGGCGAGCGCGCCCGGTACTTCGCCGGCGCTTCCCAAGGCAGCGCGCCGCCCATCCAGCGCCGGCCGACGGACGGGCCGATGTCCGAGCCGAGCACCCAGCTTTGCCAGTCCACCACCGGCTTGATGGCGACCGCGCCGCGGAACCGGTGGGTGTGCGTGACGGCCCACAAGGTCAGCACGCCGCCGCCGCTGACGCCCGAGATGAACAGGGCGTCCGGGTCGATGCCGGGACGGGCGGCGGCGGCGTCCACCGCCGCCATCAGGTCGTCGTAGTCCGGCCCTGGGAAGCGGTCGTGCAGCGCGTCCGCGAAGGCCTGCCCGTAGCCGGTGGATCCCGCCGGGTTGGCGAACAGCACGGCGTAGCCGGCCGCGGCCATGGCCTGGTGCTTAATGGAGAAGCGGTCGCCGTAGTCCGCGTACGGGCCGCCATGGATCTCCAGCACCAGCGGGTGCGGACCCGGCCCCTTCGGCCGGATCAGCCAGCACTGCACCTGGCGGCCCTCGCCGCCCGTCACCCAGAACGACTCCGCCGCCTGGAAGCCGCCGACCGCCGCCGCAAGCTCCGCGTTGAGGCGGGTCAGCGTTTCCGCCGGGCGCCCGGGGGCGATCAGGCCGACCTCGCTCGGCAGGTCCGCCGCGGTCCGCACGTAGGCGACGGCTCCGTCGCGCGCAACCGAGAAGCCGCCGCCCATGTAGGGCATCTCGATCTGCCCGGCGCCCGCGTCGCGCGCCAGCACCTCCATACAGCCATCGAGCGTCACGCGGGCGATGTGGCCGGCCCCTTGGTCATCGTAGCCGACCACCAGGGCCGTGCTGTCCGCGGTCCAGGCGATCTCGTTGATACTGCGGTCGAACCCGGGCAGCACGGGGCGCGGGGCGCCGCCGGCGGCCGGCATGACATACAGGCGGCGCAGGTGGTGCCCGACCCCGCGCTCCTCGATGGCGGTGAACGCCATGGCCTTGCCGTCGGGCGAAGGGGCCGGACGCGCGGTCGGCCCGGCGATGTCGGTCAGCCGCCGCACCGCCCCGTCGTTGATGCGGATGGCGTGGATGTCGGTGTCGCCCGGCGCCGTGTCCCAGTCCGCACGCTGGGTGCCGGCGACCAGCACCTCCGACCCGTCAGCCGAGAACACCAGGCCCGGCGGGACATGGTGCGGGAACCCGTTGTGCCATGTGCCTTGCGTGAGCTGCCGCGCGGGCGCCGCCCCGTCCGCAGGGACGACGAAGATGTGGAACACGCTCTCGGGTAATTCACCCATCGCGTCGTGGCGGTAGAGCAGCCGGTCCGTGTGGCGCGGCGGCTCGGCCCACGCCGCGCCCGGCGGCGCATCCGGCAGGCCCAGCCAGGACGGCAGCGCCGCGTCGATGCGCCGCTGGAACGCGAGCAGCGTGCCGTCGGGCGACCAGGCCAGCTCGCGCAGCGGCGTGGCCGACTCATGCAGGGTGCGCGGCGTCCCGTCGTCGTGCACGGCAACGCTCATCCGCCCGCCCACGCGGCGGATCAACGCGATGCGGCGCCCATCCGGGGCGAACCGCGCGACGACGACATTCTCCGTTTCCGGCAGGGCGGCCCAGGCGAGGTGGTCATCGGTTTGCATCAGGCTCGGGACCCGCGCATCGGTCGCGATGTCGCGGCGCGTGACGGTGGCGATCACCCGGCCGCCCTCCGGCGCGATGCGGGGATCGGACACGCTTCGGAAGGCGAACACGTCGCGGGGCGTCAAGGAGCGCGGCATTTGGGTCCACTTCTGCTGGTGAAGGATCATGGCGGCATCACCGGCTTGGCGGCAATGCCGGTTCTTCGGCTTCCAGCTTGGACGTTCAAGCAGGCTGCAAACACGCGCCATTGTGCTGCCTGGCCGTCCACCCGGAAGCGTCCCGGCTGCGCTTGGAAAAGGCCGGGGATGAGTTCACCGATCCGCAGGCCATCGCCGCAGTGGCGGTCCGCCACCCAGACCCCGGGCTGCGCACCCTCCATGAACGCGGTCACGACGGATGCCGCCCGGGGTTGATGCGGGCCACGGCCGGGCTGAGCGGCGGCAGGTCAGCATGGCCGGGCGCGTGGCCGCAACACGGGCAAGCGTCAAGCGTCGCCTCGGCGATGCCGTCAGGATGGGCTGCCAGCGCGCGGGTGACGCCAGGGCAACCGCGGCGAGGCGTCTTCCGGCGCTCCGGACGGTTTGGCTTCCAGCCCTGGGACGCGGGCAGGCCCGGGTTGCCCGGCGTCTTGCGCGGCGCGTCAAGCCGGGTCTCCAACTCCGCGATCCGCGCCGCCGACGCACCGATCCGCACCGCTCGCGCCGCAGCCTGCGCCTGCTGCGCCAGGATCGGGGCAAGCAGGTCGTTCTTGGACGACGCTTCGAGGATGGCGCTGCCCATAAGGCGCGATCGACCAATCCAACCCTCGCCCTGTCGAGCCAGGCGTTCATGCCACCAATGGTCACGCAGCCAGGACAGGTGAGTGGTT
>CAXSEX010000441.1:0-4011 GCA_964236415.1 uncultured Acetobacteraceae bacterium
CCAGCTCGGGGAACATGCCGCCGGTCTGCTCGAACAACCCGCGGCGCAGGTCGGACACCGCGATGCCGAAGCGGCGGGCGACGCCGGGCAGGTGCCAGACCGGCTCAATCGCCACCTTGGTCACGCGCGCGTTGCCCGCGGCGTCCAGCACCGTGCCGTCCGGGCGCAACCGCCCGGCCCGCACGGCGTCGGCGATCTCTGGCATGTTGATGTGGGCGCGGGTGACGGCAATGGACGGGCGCACGTCAAGCCCGGCGGCGATGCGGTCGGCGAACAGCTCGGTGCTCAGGTGCCCCCACGGGTCGAGCGAAACGATGGCGTCCCCGTTGGACCATTGCGGAAACGGGCCGATCCGCACCGCCGGGCTGGTGTTGGTCAGGTCCGGCTGGTGGTCCGACGCAAGCTGCCCGGCCGCGACGGCAAGGGCGCGATACACCGAGTAAGCGCCGGAATGCGTGCCGATGGCGTTGCGGCTCGGCCCCGCGTTCAGCGTCGCGACCACGGCACCCCGCTCCTTGCCGTCCGCGCTGCCCCATGCGATCCGGCGGTCGCCCGCACCGGCGTTGCCGGGGTGCGACGCCAGCACGATCGGGCGCGGCACGGGCCGTTTCTCATTGGTCCGCACCGGCGGCTCGTTCCAGTCGATGGCAGGCTCCTGTCGCAGCAGAAGGCCAGGCTAGTGAGAACCCGGCGGGTTGGTCAACGGCGCACGTTGCGCCACTTTGCCGCGAAGCGGGTGAAGGATCGGTTAATGCCGCCCGCCGGGGCAGCCCGGCCATCTTGCAAAACATTGTAACCTCGCATATAGTAAGTGCATGGACAGTGTGCCTTCCCGACTGGACGAGACAGAGCTTCTGCCGCAGCGCAGCTTCGGCTACCGGCTCTGGATGCTGCGGCATGCCTGGACGCGGCGGCTTGAGGCGGTGCTGCAGGCGACGGACCTGACGCACATGCAGTTCTTCCTGCTGCACGCCACCGAGCACGTCGTGAGACTTGGCGAGGTGCCGTCGCAGAGCCGGCTTGCCGAGACCATCCACATCGACCGCATGACGGCGAGCAAGGTGCTGCGGAACCTGGAAGCCAAGGGCCTGCTGGTCCGCGCCGTGCACCCTGACGACCCGCGTGCCAACAGCGTGGCGCTGACGGAAACGGGCGCCGCGCTGCTGCGCCGGGCGACGCTCCTGGTGAGGGCCGAGCAGGACCGGTTCTTCGGTCGGCTCGGCGAAACGCGCAAGGCGGAGTTCAGCACCATGCTGGACGATTTGTTGACCAACGATGGCTGCCGCAGGGCTGCCATCACCGATGGAGCTTGATTGATGGACGGATCGCAGCCTGTGACGACCGAACGGCCCCTGGTCAGCCAGGCGCCGCTGCTGGCATCCGATGTTGCGGCGTCCCCGCCCCGGCGTTCGCGCAAGCGCGCGCTGCTGGCTGCGGCGGCGGTGGCGGTGCTGGCGGGGGCTGGGTACTTCGGCTACGGCTGGTGGACCACGGGCCGTTTCTTGGAAGAAACGGACGACGCCTACGTGCAGGCGGACATGGTCGCCGTGTCCTCGCGCGTCGCCGGGCAGGTGGCGGAGGTGCCGGCCGCCGACAACCAGCAGGTCCGCAAGGGCGACGTGCTCGCCCGGCTGGATGACCGCGACCTGCAGGCGGCGCAGGCGCAGGCGCGCGCCGACGTGGCCGCGGCGGAGGCGGACATCCAATCCCTCCAGGCGCAGTTGCGCTTGCAGAACAGCACGATTGCCGCCGCGGACGCCGACATCGCCAGCGCCGATGCGTCCGCCGCCTATGCGAAGTTCGAGTTCAACCGCTACACGGACCTGGTGCGGACCGGCACCGGGTCGCTGCAACGGGCGCAGCAGGCGGAGGCCGACATCAAAGGCCGGGACGCCGCCGCCGCCCATGCCCGCGCCGCGGCGGAGGGCGCGCGGCAGCAGGTGACGGTGCTGCAAGCGCAACTGAGCCGTGCCCAGGCGGCGCTGCTGCGCGCCCGGGCGGTGGCGGACCAGGCGGCGCTGAACCTGTCTTACGCCACGATCACCGCGCCCACTGACGGCGCGGTGGGCGACCGCACAATTCGGGCCGGGCAATACGTCCAGCCGGCGACCCGGCTGCTCAACGTGGTGCCGATGGACGCGGGGCTGTACGTCGTCGCGAATTTCAAGGAAACCCAGCTTGCCCGCATGGGCGTGGGGGAGGCGGTGCGCCTCCAAGTGGACATGCTCGGGGGCGAGCCGCTGCGCGGCACGGTCGATAGCCTGGCGCCCGGCAGCGGCTCCACCTTCGCCCTGCTGCCGCCGGAGAACGCGACCGGCAACTTCACCAAGATCGTGCAGCGCGTCCCGGTGCGCGTCCGGCTCGACCCCGACCCGCGGCTGCCGCAGCTGCGTCCGGGCCTGTCGGTCACGGCGTCGGTCGATACGCGCACGGCGCCGCCGGGGCCGCTGCAGACGCTGGCGCAACGATGAGCGGCGCCGTCGCCGCGGCCGGCGCCGCACCGCGCACGAAGGCAGGGCTGCGGGACTGGGTGGCGTTCCTGGGCGGCTCGCTTGGCGCGTTCATGGCCGTGCTCGACATCCAGATCACCAACAGCAGCCTGGCCGACATCCAGGGCACGCTGGGCGCCAGCCTGGACGAGGGAAGCTGGATCAGCACGGGCTACCTGATCGCCGAGATCATCGTGATCCCGATGACCGGCTGGCTGTCCGGGGTGTTCGGCCTGCGCCGCTACCTCGTCGCGAACGCGCTGCTGTTCCTGGGCTTCTCCGTGCTGTGCGGCTTGGCCTCGAACCTCAGCGAGATGATCCTGTTCCGTATCGGCCAGGGCTTCACCGGCGGCGTGCTGATCCCGACCGCCTTCACCATCATGCTGCTGCGCATCCCCGGCGCCCAGCGCGCGGTTGCCGGCGCCATCTTCGGCCTGACCGTCACCTTCGCGCCGGCCATTGGGCCGACCATCGGCGGCTGGCTGACGGACACCTACTCCTGGCACTGGATCTTCTACATCAACCTGCTGCCCGGCGCGGCGCTGGTGGCGATGATCTGGTGGGGGCTGGACCCGCAGCCGATGCGGCTGGAGCGGCTGGCCCGCGGCGACTGGGCCGGCATCGCCTGCATGGCGGTCGGCTTGGGCAGCCTTGAGTACATGCTGGAGGAGGGGCAGCGGAAGGACTGGTTCGGCGACGACCGCATCGTGCTCTGCGCCGTGCTGGCGGCGGGGTTCATCGCGGCGTTCCTGGCGATTGAGCTGCTGAGGAAGGAACCCTTCATCGACCTTCGCCTGCTGCGCCGGCGCTCCCTGGCCGCGGCCTGCACGGTGAACTTCGCCACCGGCCTGGGGCTGTACGGCTCGATCTACATCCTGCCGCTGTACTTGTCGCGTGTGCAGGGCTACAACGCCGCCCAGATCGGCGCGGTGCAGATGTGGATGGGGCTGCCGCAGCTCGCCATTCTGCCGCTCCTGCCTTTTGTTCTCCGCCGGTTCGACAGCCGGGTGGTGCTCGCCTTCGGCATCAGCCTGTTTGCGGCAAGCTGCCTGATGAACGGCTACGGCATGACCGCCGACACGGGGCTGGACCAGCTGAAATGGTCGCAGCTCGTGCGGGCGCTGGGCCAGCCGTTCATCATCTCGCCCTTGTCGCAGATGGCAACCGTCGGCATCGGCCCGGCGCAGGCCGGGGCGGCGAGCGCGCTGTTCAATATGTTCCGCAACCTTGGCGGCAGCGTCGGCATCGCCCTGCTGGCGACGGCGGCGGAGCATCGGGAGCATTGGCACTTCTCCGCCATCGCCGAGCGGGTGACGCAGAACTCGGTGCTGCTGGCGGAGCGGCTGGGGCAGATGGCGCAGGCGGTCGGCCCGGACCAGGCCCTGGCGCGGCTGGCGAACCAGGTGCGGCGTCAGGCGACGGTGATGGGCTACGCCGACTGCTTCCTGCTGATCGGCGCCGGGCTGCTGCTGAGCCTTCTGGGCGTCGTGTTCCTGTCCCGCGCCCAGGCCGGCGGCCCGGG
>CAXSEX010000442.1:0-4010 GCA_964236415.1 uncultured Acetobacteraceae bacterium
AAACAGGTCGGGCAAGGCGCGGTTGGCGCCGAAGCTGGCCGCGGTCCGCCAAGAGGGCGACACGCGCGAGCCGCACTGCGGGCAGGTGATCCGCCAGGTGTGGAACCAGGTCCGCAGGATGGCCTTGCCAAAGCCTGCCTCGGCCAGAGAATGGGCGCACGGCTCGCACCAGTGGTTGACGTCGTGCGCCACCAAAAGGCCGATGGCCTCGGAACCCAGTTCCGCGTGCGTCATCCGCCGCAAGGCCGGGCGGCCGAGCCGGAACAGGTGGGCAAGCCTCACCTCCTGCTCCGGCGTGAGGGCGCGGTTGAGCAGGTGCAACGAGGGCACGTCGGGCAGGCAGTGCCGGAGCAGGCCGGTGCGGCCGACGCCAAAGAACGTGGCGTGCCGCGCCATCCACGACGACAGCGCCTCGTCGGGAGCAGGCGCGAGCAGGACCGGCAGTGGCCGTGGCCACCCGACCGCCACGGCAGCGCCGGCGGCCTGCAGGCCCTCGCTCACGCGAAAGCGGCTTCGGCGTCGCCAAGGGGCGTCCAGCGTTCGACGGCCTCGTCGGTGATCTGCTCCCGGCCCGAGACGATCGCCTCGACGGCCAGCTCGTTGAGCGCGCGGAACACCCGCGCCGTGAGCCCGTCCGCGACCTGCAGCAGGCGGCGCAGCGAGCGGGCGCTCAGCAGGCTCGGCTCGCGCAGGGGCAGGTTGCGCAGGATGGAGGCGACCAGCGCCTCGAACTCGGCGTCCGCCGACCAGCGCCGGAGCGAGATTTCGTCGAACCGGCGCGCAAGCTGCACGTCGCCGCCGATGGCCTCGCGCGCCTCGGCGACCCCGAAGCAGACGAGCGAGAGCCGCAGCTCGTTGCTGAGGTAGCGCAGCGTGTTGAGCACGACGCGCTGCTCCCGCTGCGAGCCGGCCAGGATGTTGTGCACCTCGTCGATGACGAGCACCTGGACGCCGATGGCGCGCAGCACCCGCAGCGCCGACTGCTCCAGGTCGACCACGCTGGCCCGTGGGTTGGACGGCGGCAGACCGAGGGCGGCGAGGAGCTGGGCATAGAGGCGGCGCTCGCCGGGCCTGCCGGCCATCTGCAGCGCCAGCACTGGGGTTCGCTCGACTCCGGCTTCGGGATCGAAGCGCGCTGGGTGGTCGGCGCAGAACCGCTCCATGAGCATGGTCTTGCCCATGCCGCTGTCGCCGTAGATCGCGACCGAGGGCATGCGCGTGGTGCGCGGGTGGGCAACCAGGCGGCTCAGCGCGCCGAGCGCATGCTTGGCGCACGGGTAGAGCACCCAGCGCTCCTCTAGGATGGCGCGGCTGCGCCGCCCGGGTGGTTCGTGCAGGAGCCCTGCGGCAAGTGGCGTCAGGTGGGCGGCGGATGACGCTTCGCTCAAGTTTGATCCTCGACGGAGGCGACCGGCACGTGCGAATCGACGCCGCGCAGCGATCCCAATGTGTTGTCGGCAGAGGCCACGGGGCTTGTCCCGGAACGGCGACCCGCCCGGTTGCGCCGCGTCGCGCCCTCCACGATGACGCGCTGCGCCACCGCCGCGCGCACGAGGATGCGCGCGTCGACCTCGCGGCGACCCTTGGCGTGGAGCACGCGCGATGCCGCCTTGGCCTCGGCCCAGGTGATCGAGGGCAGCGTGAGGTCGCTGTAGCGCGCCTCGACGAAGGCGCCTGTCGGGCCGCGGACAAAGACGCGGGACAGGTCGCGGGGGTCGTACTTGACGAGAAGCTTCTCCGTCTGGCGGCCGACATACGCGGCGAGCGCGGGCGACCAGTACCGCAGGCCATGCAAGTGGATGCCGTCCGGACGTAGGGTCCGTTCCTGCTCGGGCAGGAACGACACCCAGAAGGCCATGCGGTCCGCCGGCAGGCGCAGCGGGGTCGCGCCCTCGTGCTCGCGCCAGACCGCGACCGGCGGACGGCGCCGCGCGGAATGCACGACCTGGTGGTAGCGGCCGGCGATCTCCCAGGCGACGAAGCGTTCAAGTTCGCGCAGGGTCAGCCGCGCCTCACTGCCCGAGTCGTAGCCGGCCCGTTCCTCCGGGCTGCCGAACGTCGTGCCCGGCAGCAGGTGCACCGCGCCCATCTGGGTGCCGATCAGCCGCTCGATGTGCCCGCCGTAATGCGGCGTGCCGGGCTTGCGCCAGATCGTCTGGATGCCCGCATCGCGGCAGGCCCGCACAAAGGCGCGGCTGCGGAAGTCGGCGCCGTTGTCGGCGTGCAGCGCCTCGGGCAGGCCGGCGATTGGCCAGGCCGCGTCGATGTCGCGCTCCTTGAGCCAAAGGGTCTTGTCGTAGGTGACATGGAGCACGCAGAGGCTGATGGATAGCCGCGAGGGCGCGTCCATGGAAAGGTGGAAGCCGGTCACCATGCGGGTGAACACGTCCATGGCGAGCGTGAGCCAGGGTCGCCCGCCCGGCTTGCCGGTCTCCTCGTTCACGATGATCACATCCACCTTGGTGTGGTCGATCTGCACGACCTCAAGCGGCTTCGAGGCTTTGTAGCTGCCCGGGGTGGCCGTGGTCGCTTTCAGCACGGCCGCATCGCCGCGCCGCCTGGCCCTGGTCCGCAGGTCGATCTCGGTCAGGCGCTGCTTGATCGTGCGCCAGTTGGGTGGTTGCAGGCCCTGCTGAAGACCCCTGATCTCCACTTCGTGCACGAGACGGGCGAAGGGCGGTCTGGTGGGCTGGAGATAGACGTCCTTCAGCGCTTGGCGGATCACGGCCTCGCGCTTGGCGTCGAGCAGGCGCAAGCCTTTCGGGCGCCCCTCGGGACTTGGCATCAGGGCGGTGACGGTGCCCCCGGCCCGGAAACGCCGGATCAGCCGGTAGAGGCTGGCCCGGCTCAACCTGAGCTGCCCGGCCACGTCGTCGACCGCGGCGTGGGTCAGGCGTTGCGGATGGCGGCGCAGGAGGTTCCGGATGGCCTCTTCGCGCCGGCACGCCTCGTCCCAGTCAGGCTCGTCGTCCCCGATGCCGGCGTCACCGGCTTCCTCGTCAGCGCCCACCTTGTCTCTCCACGCATCTTCCGCCGGTTCCGGCCGACGGGGGCCGACGCTGCCTTTCCTGGCAGGGCCTGTAAAGCTAACCCTGGCTTGCTTTACAGACGCACGATCCGCCCCGCGCGTCTCTCCCCGACCCCGGATTCTGTTCGGAAAGGCGTTCGGGAATGTGTGTAAAGATGGGGGAAGCCGATCGGAGGTTTCTTGGCACGCGCGGGCCGGGGTGGAAAGTCAGATGAGCCGGGCGGCGATGCCGCGCCCCCTCCACGCGCGTCGGCGCCGGCCGGGGCGGGAGCGGTCCCGCGGCGGCGTGGGCAGCCGGGGACGGCCGGAGGGACGACATCAATACCGTCGCCCATCCCGGCCCCGGCACCGACCGCCGGCGCCCGCCTCGGCTATGCGCGCGTCAGCACCGACGACCAGAACCTCGACCTGCAGCGCGATGCCATGACGCAGGCCGGCTGCCGGCAAGTCTATGAGGAGAAGGCCAGCGGCAAGGGCGCCGACCGCCCCGAGCTGGACCACGTGCTCGCCGACCTCCGCCCGGGCGACACGCTGGTGGTCTGGCGCCTCGACCGGCTCGGGCGCAACCTGCCCGACCTCGTGCGCATCGTGTCCGATCTGCGGAACAAGGGCGTCGGCTTCGAGAGCCTGACCGAGCGCATCGACACGGTCGCGGCCACGGGCGAGCTGGTCTTCCACCTGTTCGCCTCGCTCGCCCAGTTTGAGCGCAACCTGATCCGCGAGCGCACCCGCGCGGGCCTGGCCTCCGCGCGTGCCCGGGGCCGCAAGGGCGGCCGGCCGCCCAAGCTCGGCCAGAAGGAGGTGCGCGAGATCAGGGCGCTGTTGCGCGACCCCGATGTCACGGTCAGCAGCGTCGCCAAGCGCTACGGCGTCAGCCGGGTCACGCTCTATGCCCACCTGAACGCGCCAGCGAAGGGCAGTGCGTAACGGCATTATGGAGCAACTGCCACCAGACAGGCGGTCTGACCTCAAGGTATGATGT
>CAXSEX010000443.1:0-4010 GCA_964236415.1 uncultured Acetobacteraceae bacterium
CCGCAGCCGGTGCTGCGGCCCGAGGACGCCGAGCGCATCGCGCGGGAAACGCTGGTACTGCAACGCAGCGCCCGGCCGGAAATCACCTGGTCCACCGACATCCCGGAGCGCGGCCCCATGGCGCTGTGCGACCGCCGGCTGGTCGGCCAGGCGCTGACCAACCTGCTGCAGAACGCGGCCGATGCCGTCGCCATGCGCCCGCGTGCTGCCTCCGAGCCGGCTGGGCACATCAGCCTGTCCGTCCGCGCGGACGCCGGCACCGTGGCGATCCAGGTGCGCGACGATGGGGTGGGCTTCCCGGACGGGGACCGCGAGCGGCTGACCGAGCCGTATGTCACGCACAAGCCAAAGGGCACGGGGCTGGGCTTGGCAATCGTGAAGAAGATCATGGAGGACCATGGCGGCAGCCTCGCGCTGGATGACTGCACAGACGGGCCTGGTGCGGTCGCCACGCTGTCCCTGCCGCTCTTGGTGGCCGAACCAGTGAAGGCTTAGCAATGGCGAACGAGATCCTGATCGTCGATGACGAACCCGACATCCGCATGCTGATCGAGGGTATCCTCGAAGATGAAGGCTACACGGTCCGGCAGGCCGGCGACTCGGACGCGGCGCTCGCGGCCTTTCGCGTGCGCCGGCCTTCGCTGGTGATCCTCGACATCTGGCTGCAAGGGTCGCGGCTCGACGGTCTTGGCATCCTGAAGGCACTGTTGACCGAGGAGCCGCACGTCCCCGTCGTGATGATCTCCGGCCACGGCACCATCTAGACGGCGGTTTCGGCGATCCAGTTCGGCGCCTACGATTTCATCGAGAAGCCGTTCAAGTCAGACCGGCTGCTGCTGATCATCCGCCGGGCGCTGGAAGCGGCGCGGCTGGCCCAGGAGAACGCGGAACTGCGGCTGCGCGCCGGGTTCGATTCGAACCTGACGGGGCACAGCGCCGCGATCACCGCCCTCCGCGCCGCCGTGGAGCGGGTGGCGCCGACCGGCTCCCGCGTGCTGATCAGCGGACCCGCCGGGTCCGGCAAGGAGGTCGCGGCGCGCATGGTGCACACGCGGTCGCGCCGGGCGGACGGGCCGTTCGTCGCGCTGAACTGCGCCACGCTGAACCCGGCCCGCTTTGAGGAGGAGCTGTTCGGCGTGGAGGCCGGCGCCGACCCTATCGCCGCCCCGCGCCGCGCCGGCGTGCTGGAGCGCGCGCATGGCGGCACGCTGTTGCTCGACGAGGTGTCGGACATGCCGCTGGAAACCCAGGGCAAGATCGTGCGCGCCCTGCAGGACCAGACGTTCGAGCGGCTTGGCGGCTCATTCCGCGTGAAGGTCGATGTCCGCGTGCTGGCCACCACCAACCGGGATTTGCAGGCGGAGATCAGCAACGCGCGGTTCCGCGAGGACCTGTACTACCGCCTGGCCGTCGTGCCAATCCGCATGCCGAGCCTGAAGGAGCGGCGGGAGGACGTGCCGGAGCTTGCCCGCCACTTCCTCGAACGCTCCGCCGAAACCTCCGGCATGCCGGGGCGCGAGCTATCGACCGACGCGCTGACGGCGCTGCAAGCCTATGACTGGCCCGGCAACGTCCGGCAGCTGCGCAACCTCATGGACTGGCTGCTGATCATGGCGCCGGGCACCGCGAACGACAGCATCCGGGCGGAGATGCTGCCCGCGGAGATCAGCCAGGGCGCCCCGGCGCTGCTGAACTTCGACCCCAGCGCCGACCTGATGGGCCTGCCGCTGCGGGAAGCGCGGGACCTGTTCGAGACGCAGTACTTGCAGGCGCAGCTGCTGCGGTTCGGCGGCAACATCAGCCGCACCGCCGGGTTCGTCGGCATGGAGCGCAGCGCCCTGCACCGCAAGCTGAAGCAGCTCGGCGTGAACTCCGACGACCGCGGCGCCGCGTGAGCCGGATCGCCTACGTCAACGGGCGCTACCTGCCGCAGCGCGACGCCTCTGTGAACGTGGAGGACCGCGGCTACCAGTTCGCCGACGGGATCTACGAGGTCGTCCAGCTACACCGCGGCCGGTTCATCGACGGCGACCGCCACCTGGCGCGGCTGGAACGCTCCTTGGCCGAGGTGCGGATCGCCAGGCCCATGGGGGGCCAAGCCTTGCTGCACGTGCTGGCGGAGGTCGCGCGGCGCAACCGCGTGAGGGACGGGCTGCTGTACATGCAGGTGACGCGCGGCGTCGCCCGGCGCGACCACGCCTTCCCCACCCCTGCGGTCAAGCCGGCGCTGGTGGTGACGGTGCGCCGCATCCCACCCTATCCGACGGACATCGAGCGGTGGACGGCCCGCGCCATCACCCATCCGGACCAGCGCTGGGCGCGGTGCGACATCAAATCCACGGGCCTGCTGCCCAACGTGCTGGCCCGGCAGGCGGCGGCCGAGCAGGGGGCGGCCGAGGCCATCCTGATCGACGCGGCCGGCATGGTCACGGAAGGCGCCGCGACGAGTTTCTGGATCGTGGACGCCGAGGGCCGGCTGCGCACCCGGCACCTGGACCAGAACATCCTGCCGGGCTGCACCCGCGGCGCGTTGCTGGCGGTCATGCAGGATGCAGGAATCGCCTTTGCCGAGCAGGCGTTCAGCGAGGCCGAGCTGCGCACGGCGCAGGAGGCGTTCCTGACCAGCGCCACCAGCTTCGTGAAGCCCATCGTGGAAATCGACGGCCGGCCGGTCGGCGACGGCCGGGTCGGCCCGGTGGCCCGCAACCTGTTCGTGTTGTTCGCCCGACACGTCCACGGCATGTCCAACGCCGCTTAGGGTTGTTTCAACTGGCGACGTTGCTAGGTTCAACTGGCCGGCCCATATCGGGTTTGCGGCTGCACCCTTGTGGCATTCGGCATCGTGCCGGAGCCACACAACAAATAGGACACGAACGTGGCCACTGAGAAACCGCAGAATGTTCAAGATGTGTTCTTGAACCATGTGCGCAAGTCGAAGACCCCAGTCACCGTCTTTCTGGTCAACGGCGTCAAGCTGCAAGGCATCATCACCTGGTTCGACAACTTCTCGGTGCTGCTGCGCCGGGACGGCCATACGCAGCTTGTTTACAAGCATGCGATCAGCACCGTGATGCCGGGCGCTCCGATCCAGCTTTTCGACGCCAGCAAGGTCGAAGCCGCGGTGCAGGAGGCGAGTTCTGGCAGCAGCGCCGGCTGACGCCGCCCCGGCGCCGACCCGCGCGGCGGTTGTCCTGCCCTGGGAAAAGCCATCCCGGCAGGACGCCTCCCGCGCGGCGGACGCCCAGGTGGCCGAGGCGGTGGGGCTGGCCGCGTCCATCGGGCTTGTGGTGGTGCACAGCGCCATCCTGCCGCTGCGGACCCGGCGCTCGGCGACGTTGCTGGGCCAGGGCCAGGTCGCCACGATTGGCGAGGCGATCCATGCCGAGGAGGTCGCCGTTGCCGTCGTGGACGCGCAGCTCAGCCCGGTGCAGCAGCGCAACCTGGAACGGGCCTGGGAATGCAAGGTCATCGACCGCACCGGCCTGATCCTCGACATCTTCGGGGAGCGCGCCCGCACCAAGGAAGGCGCCCTGCAAGTCGAGCTTGCCCACCTTGAGTACCAGCGCAGCCGGCTTGTGCGCTCCTGGACCCACTTGGAACGGCAGCGCGGCGGCTTCGGCTTCCTGGGCGGCCCCGGCGAAACCCAGATCGAGGCCGACCGGCGGCTGATCGGCGACCGCATCGTGCGGGTCAAGAAGGAACTGGAGCAGGTGCGGCGCACCCGCGGCCTGCACCGCAGCGCCCGGCAGCGCGTGCCCTATCCCATCATCGCCCTGGTCGGATACACCAACGCCGGCAAGAGCACGCTGTTCAACAAGCTGGCCGGGGCCGACGTGCACGCGCAGGACCAGCTTTTCGCCACGCTGGACCCCACCATGCGCGGCTTGCGGCTGCCGTCGCACCGCCGGGTCATCCTGTCGGACACCGTGGGTTTCATCAGCGATCTGCCGACCGAGTTGGTGGCCGCGTTCCGGGCAACCCTGGAAGATGTGAGCTAGGCCGACATCATC
>CAXSEX010000444.1:0-3119 GCA_964236415.1 uncultured Acetobacteraceae bacterium
GCCGACAGCACGCGCAGCGCGTCGCCCAGCGGCGTGCCGTAGCGCATGGTCTGCGACAGCATCGAGCTCATGCGCTTGAGGCTGTCCAGCCCGGTGCGCGTGCCCATGTTGACCAGCGCCACCCGGTTATCGGACACGACGCGCAGCTCGCTTGCCGTCTTGCCGAATTCCTCGCTGATCGCGGGGTGCGCCTGGCGAATCTCGGCGGCGACGCGGTTGATCGCCGGCTCGAAGCCTAAGCCCGCCTCCGCGCAGATCACCATCAGGTCCAGCGCGTCGGGCAGGCCCGCCTGGATGGCGTCGAGGTACTGCTTGTGCCGCCGCCGCACCCACCAGTCCGGGCCGAGCAGCCCGACCAGGGCGGCGCCGGCGATGCTGGCGTTGCGCACCATCGACGACAGCCCGAAACGCTCCAGCCCCACCCACGCCAGCAGCGGCATGGCGATCAGCAGCAGCAGCTTGGCGCCGACGAACACCCCGAGCGCGCCCGGCCCACGCAGGCCGGACGCGCCCAGCGTCTGCGTCAGCTCGGCCATGGTCTTCTGCGACAGAAGGCCGCTCCGCGCCACGCCGGAGCCGATGGCGCCGATGACCCCGAGGAGGCCGCGGGCCTGCTGCATGTCGCCGGCGCTGATCAACGCATTGGCGGGGCGGCGGATGGCCAGCAGGCGCTGCCTGAGGCGCTCCTGACGCTGCATCTGGGACAGCACGGCCTCGGTCGCGCCCCACAGCAAGGTGGCGATCAGCGCGCAAACCAGGGCGAGCGTCGTCATGACAGGCTTTTCCGGATCATCGTCTTCATCGACATGATGCCGAGGCCCAGCATCACGACCGCGCCGGCCAGGATCTTCTGGCCGAGCGGCTCGGTGAACAGCACGGTGATGTACTCGCTGTTCAGGACCCACAGGGCGACGGCGGCGAACGGCGGCAATGCGCCCAGCACGATGGAGCTCATCTTCGCCTCGGACGACAGCGCCTCGCCCTTCTGGCGCACGCCCACGCGCTTGCGGATCACGTCGGCCAGGCCCTCCAGCGTTTCGCTCAAGCCCCCGCCGGTCTGGCTTTGCAGGGACAGCGCCGTGGCGAAGAAGCGGTACTCCTGCAGCTTGTTGCGCCCGGCCATCGCGCGGAGCGCGTCGTCCAGCGTCATGCCGATGGCCAGCTCCTCCGACAGGCGGGCGAACTCCGGGCCGGTGGGCGGGTCAAGCTCCCGGCCCACGGCCCGGATCGAGTCCGTCACCGGGATGCCGACCCGCACGGCGCGGACGATCATCGCCAGCGCGTCGGGGAACTGCTGGAACAGCGCATCCGCTCGGCGGCGCCGGCACCAGTTGAAGAAAGCGCGGCTCAGCACGACCCATCCGACCGGCAGCCCGAGCCAGGCCAGATTGCCCGCCAGGCTGCTGCCGAGTTTCGTGGCAACCCCGGCGGCGACGAACGTCGCGGCCAGCGCCACCCACGGGCGCAGCACGTAATGCCCGGCGAGCGCCGGGTCGAAGCCGAACAGGGCGGCCAGCTTGGGGCCTAGCCCTTCCGCCGCCGCCGCGAAACCGACGCCGGACGTGGGCGCCCCCTCCAAGCCGGCGCGCTGCCGCTGGAACGGGCTTAGCACGCGGGCGAAGCGCAGGCGCGCCTGCTCCTGCCGCGCCTGCACCCGCAGCAGCGCCACGCTGGTCAGGCCCATCAGCATGAGGCCTACGAGGAGCAGCGTGGCCAGCAGGGCGGGCGAGGCGGTCACCGTTCCGCGTCCTCCATCGCCGCCGCCCAGGCCCGTTCCAGCCCGAAATACTGCAGGCGCGAGTAAAAGCCGGGCCGCGCGCGGCTGACCCGGTAAACGTTGCGCAGCCGCCCGTCCGGGCCGGTGCCGAGATTCTCAAGCTGGAAGATGTCGTTCATGATGATGACCTCGCCTTCCATGCCGCACACCTCGCTCACCTGGGTGACCCGGCGCCCGCCGTCGCGCTGGCGCTCCGCCTGGATGATCATGTGCACGGCGCCGGCGATCTGCGTGCGGATGGCGCGGGACGGCAGGCCCATGGACCCCATCTGCACCATGTTCTCGATGCGGGTCAGCGCGTCGCGGGTGGTGTTGGAGTGGATGGTGGACATGCTGCCGTCATGGCCGGTGTTCATCGCCTGCAGCATGTCGAACGCCTCGCCGGCACGCACCTCGCCGATGATGACGCGGTCGGGGCGCATGCGCAGCGCGTTGCGCATCAGGTCGCGCTGGGTGATCTCGCCGCGGCCTTCCAGGCTTGGCGGGCGGGTTTCCAGGCGCACCACGTGGGGCTGCTGCAATTGCAGCTCGGCCGCGTCCTCCACCGTCACGATGCGCTCGCCGGGGTCGATCATGCGCGACAGGGCGTTCAGCAAGGTGGTCTTGCCCGACCCGGTGCCGCCGGAGATGATGATGTTGAGCCGGCAGCGCCCGGCGATCTCCAGCACGCGCGCCACCGGCGGGGTCATGGCGCCGAACTCGATCAGCTTGGCGAAGTCGATGGGCTTCTTGGTGAACTTGCGGATGGACATGTAGGGCCCGTCCAGCGCCAGCGGCGGGAAGACGATGTTGACGCGGCTGCCGTCCTTGAGCCGGGCATCGACCATCGGGCTGCTTTCGTCGATCCGCCGGCCGACGCCGGCGGCGATGCGCTGGCAGATGTTGGACAGGTGCGCGGCGTCGCGGAACCGCACCGGCGACAGCTCCACCTTGCCGCGCTTCTCGATGAAGACGCGGTGCGGGCCGTTCACCATGATGTCGGCGATCAGGTCGTCCTGCAGCAGCGTTTCCAGCGGCCCCAGGCCCAGCATGTCGTGCACGAGCTCGGCGGCCAGGCTGCGCTGCTCGCGGCCGTTCATCTGGATGCGCCGCTCGGTGGCGATGTCGGAGATCAGCTTCTCCACCTCCACCGCCAGCCGGTCGGGCGGGGTGGAGGCGACGGCCATGGGGTCCATGCGCGTCAGGCACAGCGTGCGCATCTCGGCCATGGCGGCGGCGTGGGTCAGGCCCTGCTCGGCCCGCGGCTGCGCCCCCGCCTCCTCGCTGGCCCGTGCGGACGCCGTGGGCGTCGTGGGCAGCGGCGCGGCCGTGCGCTGGCCTAAGGTCGGCAGCGCGCTCATGC
>CAXSEX010000444.1:3129-3990 GCA_964236415.1 uncultured Acetobacteraceae bacterium
GGGGGTGCCGCGGTGCCGCTGTCCAGCAGGCGGTTGAAGGCCACCAGTCGCGCCAGGTCGTTCCCCGGCAGGCGGAAGAAGCTGCGCTGGCGCGCGGCGGGGTCGCCCATGTTGGCGGCGGCGGCCAGGCGCTTGGGCAGGTCGGGGATCACCAGGTCCGGGCGGCCTTCCAGCGCGTCCTCGACCTGCGCGCGCGTCAGGGCGCCCGGCATGCCGTCGCGGTTCAGCAGCAGCACCGTCCGCTCCACTTGGCTGACGTTGCTGTACAGCGCGCGCAGCCGCAGCGTGTCGCGCACCCCGGCGAGCGTCGGCTCGAACACGATCACCCGCTGCGTCGCGAGGTCCAGCAGGTCGCGGTACAGCGGCACCGGCTGGAACGGCACGTCGGCGACGATGAAGTTGTAGCGGCGGCGGAGCGCGGCCAGCAGGCGGGGGGCGGCGTCGGGCGCGCAGGCCGGCCGGTCGCTCAGCGCCTCCTGGCCGGCCAGGACGTGCATGCGGCCCTTCAGCTCCATGGAAGCGCGCTCGACGAACAGGTCGTCGATGCGGTCCGGCATCTCCAGTGCGGCGCGCAGGCCGGGGCCGGTCGTCCCGTCCACGAACAGGGCGGCGCTGCCGGTGTGCAGGTCGGGGTCCAGCAGCACGGTATGGCGGTTGCGCGCGACGCCGAAGTGCCAGGCGAGGTTCGCAGCGATGGTCGTGGCACCCACGCCGCCGCGGGCGCCCGTGATGGTGACCACCCGCCCGCCCGTCACCTCCTGCGCCGCGGCGGCCTGGCCGACGATGGTGGGGATGAACAGCCGTATCACCATGTCGCGCGTCAGCGGCTTGGCCAGGTACTCGCGCGCCCCCATGCCGCGC
>CAXSEX010000445.1:0-3986 GCA_964236415.1 uncultured Acetobacteraceae bacterium
GTCGTCTGCATCCTGCACAGCTTGGCGCGGCAGCCTGTTGTCGAGGGGGAGCCGCGGCTTCCACCGCCGGTGGCCGCGCGCGCCACGACACCCGGGCGTGCGCCGGTGCGGACCGAGGCGATGCTGGCCCGGCCCTTGTTCACGCCGGGCCGTGCCCCGTTCCGCGAGGGCCACGCGCCTGCGCCCGTGGCGTCAGCACCCCCGCGCCTGACCGGCCTGATCGTGGCGGAGCAGCGCGGCCGGGCAATCTTTGCCGGCCCGGACGGGAAACCGGTCGTGCTGGGCGAGGGCGGGCGGCTGGGGCCGTTCACCGTGGTGGCGGTGAAACCTGACGGCGTCGACTTGGCCGGGCCGCCCGGCCTCCGCACGCTCCGCCCGTCCAGCGACGCCGCGCTGCGGTCGCAGGCCGCCCTTAAGTTCCCCATCCTGGCCTTGATCGACCCGGACCGGCGCGAGGCGGAAACCGAAAGCGACCAGTAGCGCGGTCAGGGAAGCCGAAATCGCCCTGGCGCGCCCGCTCAGGCCTTCATGCTGTCCGGCACCTTGCCGCCGTTCTCCGCCAGCTTCTGCACGACGGTCTTGTGCAGGGCGATGTTCTGCTCGGCGCTGCCGTCCGCACCGGCGTGCACGCCGAGTTCCTGGCCCAGCTGCTTGCGCGCTTCAAGGCTGGAGTCAAGGTCGAGCAGCTTCAGCAGATCGACGATCGAGGTCTGGTAATTGCCGCCGCCGCCCTTTTGCGACGCCATCTGGCTCAGCACCGCGCCGACATCCACCGCCGGGGCGCCCGCGCCGCCACCTGAGGTGGGGACAGGGCTGTCCGCCGAGGGCGCGGGGGAGGCAGGGTCCGCGGCTGGGGCGGCGCTGGCGTGGTGGAAGATCTTGTCCATGATGTTGCCGAAAATGCTCACGGGTCGTCTCCGATGACATGTGGGGGCCGGACGCCATGCGTAGGTCAAATGGGGCCGCAATGGAAGCGTTGCCCGGTGATCGAGGCGCGGCGCCTGCGGCGCGGAACGCCCTGGCGGAAGCGCTGGCAATCGCTAAGGTCGCACCCAACACGCTGCGGGGAGGGCGCTTTGGAATTCGAGCACTCGGCGAAGGTGCAGGAGCTGCGGCGGCGGCTGCGGGCCTTCATGGACGCGCATGTCTATCCGAACGAGGCGGCCTACCTCGCCCAGCATGCGGGCCAACACGACCGCTGGCAGCCGGTGCCGGTGGTGGAGGATTTGAAGGCCGTGGCCCGCCGGGCCGATCTGTGGAACCTGTTCCTGCCGCACTCGGAGCGCGGCGCCGGGCTGACCAACCTTGAGTACGCGCCGCTGGCCGAGATCATGGGCGGCGTGTCCTGGGCGTCGGAGGTGTTCAACTGCTCAGCACCAGACACCGGCAACATGGAAACGCTGGACCGCTACGGCACGGACGCGCAGAAGCAGGAATGGCTGGAGCCGCTGCTGGACGGCCAGATCCGCTCGGCGTTCTGCATGACGGAGCCGGAGGTCGCGTCCTCCGACGCGACCAACATCCAATGCCGGATCGAGCGCCGGGGCGGCGACTACGTCATCAACGGGCGCAAGTGGTGGTCGTCAGGCGCCAACGACCCGCGCTGCCGCCTGCTGATCGTCATGGGCAAGACCGATCCCGATGGTTCCGACCGCCACCGCCAGCAGAGCATGGTGCTGGTGCCGCGCGACGCGCCCGGCGTCCAGGTGCTGCGCCACCTGCCGGTGTTCGGCTACGACGACGCGCCGCACGGCCATGCCGAGATCCTGTTCGAGGACGTGCGGGTGCCCGTGGGGAACGTGCTGCTGGGGGAGGGCCGCGGCTTCGAGATCGCGCAGG
This sequence comes from uncultured Acetobacteraceae bacterium, assembly GCA_964236415.1. Taxonomy (GTDB): domain Bacteria; phylum Pseudomonadota; class Alphaproteobacteria; order Acetobacterales; family Acetobacteraceae; genus CAHJXG01. The sequence continues at coordinate 1,840 of CAXSEX010000445.1, forward strand.
GGCGCCTGGGGCCGGGCCGCATCCACCACTGCATGAGGGCCATCGGCATGGCGGAGCGCGCGCTGGAGATGACCTGCAAGCGGGCGCTGAGCCGCCGCCCGTTCGGCAAGCCGCTGGCCGACCAGGGCGTCATGATCGAGCGCATCGCCGAAAGCCGCATCAAGATCGACCAGGCCCGCCTCCTGGTGCTGCACGCCGCCTGGCGCATGGACGAGGTGGGCAACAAGGAGGCGCGTCGGGAGATCGCCGCGATCAAGGTCGCCGTGCCCGCCATGGCCTGCGCCGTGATCGACTGGGCGATCCAGGCGCACGGCGCGGGCGGGGTGTCCGACGACTTCGCGCTGGCGTCCATGTACAAGATCGCCCGGACGCTCCGCATCGTGGACGGGCCGGACGAGGTGCACCGCCACCAGCTCGGACGGCTGGAGCTGGCGAAGTACAAGCCCGAGCGGCCCAACGCATGACGGCGGGCGACGGCTCGCCGGTGCTGGTGCCAGTGCTGCCGAACCACCGCTTCGACGAGGCGGCGCTGACGCGCTACCTGGCCGGGCGCCTGCCGGGCTTCGCCGGGCCGTGCTTGGTCCGGCAGTTCCAGGGCGGGCAGTCCAACCCGACGTTCCACCTCCATGCCGCGTCCGGGGAGTACGTGCTGCGGAAGAAGCCGCCCGGCCCGCTGCTGCCCTCGGCGCACGCCGTGGACCGGGAGTACCGCATCCTGGGCGCCTTGCGGGACAGCGGCGTGCCGGTGCCGGCCGTGCACCTGCTGTGCGAGGACGAGGGCGTCATCGGCACCACCTTCTTCGTCATGGGCTACCAGCCGGGTCGAGTCTTCCCCGACCGCACCTTGCCCGGCGTCAGCCCCCCCGACCGGGCCGCGATCTACGACGACATGGGCCGCGTGCTGGCCCTACTGCACGGCGTCGATTGGCGGCGGGCCGGGCTGGAGGGCTTTGGCCGGCCGGAGAACTACATCGGCCGCCAGATCGACCGTTGGTCGAAGCAGTACGCGGGCGCGCGGGTGGGCGAGGAGCCGGCGATGGACCGGCTGACGGCGTGGCTCAAGGCGCACGCGCCCGTGCCGGACGAGACGGCCATCGCGCATGGCGACTACCGCCTCGGCAACCTCATCATCCATCCGGACGAGCCGCGCGTCGTGGCGGTGCTGGATTGGGAGCTGGCGACGCTCGGGCACCCGCTGGCGGACCTGGCGTATAGCTGCCTCGCTTGGCGCCTGCCGCCGGACTTGCAGGGCATCGGGGGGCTGGACGTGCCGGGGCTGCCGACGGAGGCCGAGTACGTGCAGGCCTATTGCCGCCGGACCGGCCGCGCCGGGGCGCCCGACATGGAGTTCTTCGTGGCGTTCTCGCTGTTCCGCTGGGCGGCCATCGCCGCGGGGGTGTATCGCCGGGCGCTCGACGGCACGGCGGCGGACGCGCGGGGGCGGGAAGCGGGGGAGAAGTTCCGGACCTTGGCGGAATACGGGTGGACGGTGGCGCGGGCGGCGTAGGGGGCATGGGTGTGGCCCGAGGGCTGGCCGTCGTCGATGCGGCCGAGGGCAAGCTAGAAGCAGCGGCGGCCGCGCCGCCCGCCCTGCCGAGGCCGACTGATGAACATCCTTTTGACTGGCTCTTCCGGTTGGCTCGGCCGATTTTTTGCGCCTCGGCTTCGGCAGGCGGGTCACGCCGTGACCGGGCTTGACGTGGCGCGCGGACCTGACACGGAGGTCGTCGGCTCGGTGGCTGACAAGGGGGTGCAAGCTCGGCCGCCGCCTGGATCGACGAGGCGGCGGGGCCGCTGGAGCTGCGGAACATCTACGGCGTGACCAAGCTCGCAGCCGAGGGATTATGCCGCCTGCACCATATCGAGCATGGATTGAACTGCGTCATCCTCCGGACCGGCCGCTTCTTCCCCGAGGACGACGACACGCATCGCGACCTGACGGGGCCGAACCTCAAAGCCAACGAGTTCTTGAACCGGCGGCTCACCGTGGAGGACGCGGCCGAGGCGCACCTCGCGGCCCCGGGGCAGGCGCCGGAAATCGGTTGCGACACCTTCATTCCCGTTCACGCATGACCCGGCCTACTTGTCGCCGGCCGCGAGCGTGCTGCAGCGGGACGGCTGGAAGGTCTGAGGCCGGAGCAAGCGAA
>CAXSEX010000446.1:0-3971 GCA_964236415.1 uncultured Acetobacteraceae bacterium
CTGCTCCGCAGCGCCGTGGGCGTGCTGGGTTGGTTGAACGTCGTGCTGCCGGGGACGCTCTACACCCTGTGGTGGACGGCCATACCGGCGGCGCTGCTGTGCGACCTCATGGCCCGGCGAACCGCAGCGAGGCAAGGGAGCCTGACCGATTTCGCGCTTGGCATCGCGGCTGCCGCAGCCTGCGTGCTCGGCATCTACCTGTCGCAGTACTTGTCCTGGACCCTGGTTGGCAATGCGACCGTGCAAGGGCCATCGGGCCGCTACTTCCTCCCGATCCTGCCGTTTCTCGCGCTGGGTCTGCCGGTGTTCAAGGCACGGGGCAGCAGGTGGCTGCGCGCCGGGCTGGCCGCGGTTCCGGTGGCGGCGGCGTTGGCCGGCGCTGCCGTGCTGCCGCCATGGATCGTTTATGCGATGATCCTGCGCTGAACCTGGGCGCGGGACCGTGACGAAGCGGCGTCGCGCATAGGGCGTCGCGCGCCAGCCGCAACTCCCACCGCCCGTCTCAACCCACAGTCCCTGGCGACGGGCGGCTGGCCCGCATCGACCGCACCCGCGAACACGGGATGCAACCCTGGCGATGGTCCTGCGTCAGCATCAAGCTATTCTCGTTTTAAAGACGATGCGCGCCTTTCCGAGACGCCGCTCAAGATTGCATGGGGACTGCCCAATGACACGTCGCTTGCTTGCCGCCGCTGCGACGGTGGCGGCTCTGATGGCTCCGGACGCCCAGGCGGCGGGCGAACCCGGCCGCGTGCCGTTCGACATCAACAGCCCGCAGGTCCAGGAGCAGGCGCGCACGCTGGCCCGCAAGCCGCCGCTCGCCCCGATCCACGGCCACCGCATCGTCGAGGACCGCAGCGGACGCAAGCAGGCCGGCAAGGCTTCCTTCTATGCGCCCTCGTTCCAGGGCAAGACCATGGCCGACGGCCGCCGCTTCAACCACGCCGGCCAGGCCGCCGCGAGCAAGACCCTGCCGCTCGGCACGGTCGCCAAGGTGACCAACATCGAAACCGGCAGGACCGCCCAGGTGACGGTCGAGGACCGCGGCCCCTACGTGGACGGCCGCACCATCGACCTCACCCGGTCCATCGCGCAGCAGATCGGGCTGGACAGCCGGGCCGGCGTCGCCCCGGTCGTGGTGGCACCCGTCGCGGTGCCGCAGCCGGACGGCTCCGTGACGCCCGGCGCCGGCGCGCTTCCCGGCCCGGCGACCGCCTCGCCCCCCAGCTGACCGCCTGGCCGGCAGCTAAGGACCCCTGCCGCACGGCCTGCACAGGCCGTCCACGAACACGTCAACCAGGCGCAGCACGTTCTCCTGCCAGCCGGGCTGGTCGTGCGTGTAGCACATGCCGACAAGGGTGCGCAGAAGGTCCTCCGGGCTGACGTCGGCGCGCACCTCCCCGGCCTCGACCGCCCGGCGCAGCAGCGTCCCCACCGCCCGGCTCAGGCTCTCGAACGTGTAGGCAGACAGGTCCGGGGACGCCTTCGCGGCGAGCGTCAGCGCCGCTGACATGCCCTTCTTCGTGGCGACGAACTCCACGTTCGCGCGCATCCAGCAGCGCAGCGCATCGACCGGCGCCGCCTCCGTCCCAAGTTGCCCGGCCAGGTCGGCGAGGTGCTCGACCTCGCGGCGGTACACAGCCTCGAACAAGGCTTCGCGGGTCGGGAAGTGCCGATACAGCGTGCCGATGCCGACGCCGGCGCACCGCGCCACGGCCTCCAGGCTCGCGTTCGGGCCGCCGGCGCTGAACACCGCCTTTGCCGCCTCAAGCAGGCGCTCGCGGTTGCGCAGCACGTCGGCGCGCGTCCTTCTCGCGGTCTTCTCCGGCTCGCCCATTCCACCTGTCCAGCTTCCCGCCCCGCTTGAAAAGCGGAGGCACCCTCCGTATAACACGGAAGTGGCGCCGGAACGGGGTGGCCGCGTCAGTCTCCCGCCTGCCTGGGCGACCCTCGCGACGCGCCCACGCCAGGGCCTGCCTCCCGACAACCGCTCTGATCGGAGCACTGCATGAGCTTGTCAATCACTCTTACCGTCAACGGTACCGAGCAAACGGTGGCGCTGGACGACCCGCGGGTCACGCTCCTGGACCTCCTGCGCGAGCGCATGAACCTGACCGGCACCAAGAAGGGGTGCGACCGTGGGCAGTGCGGGGCCTGCACGGTGCTGATCGACGGGCGCCGGGTCAACGCCTGCCTCGCGCTGGCCGTCAGCCACGACGGCGCGGACATCCTCACCATCGAGGGCCTGGCGCGCGGCGGCGAGCTGCATCCCGTCCAGGCCGCATTCATCGCGCATGACGGGTTCCAGTGCGGGTTCTGCACGCCGGGCCAGATCATGAGCGCGGTCGGCCTCCTCGCGGAAGGCCAGGCCGGCGACGACCCCGAGCGGGTGCGCGAAGGCATGAGCGGCAACCTGTGCCGCTGCGGCGCCTATGCCGGGATCACGGAAGCGGTGCTGGACGCGCAGAAAGCCATGAACGAGGCCGGGCGGGAGCAGGCGGCATGAACCAATTCGATTACGTCCGGCCCGCGACGGTTCCCGAGGCCGTTGCCGCCGCCTCCGCGCCGGGCGCCGCCTTCCTGGCCGCCGGCACCAATCTCCTCGACCTGATGAAGGGCGGCGTCGCCCGCCCCAGCCGCCTGGTGGACCTCGGCCGCATTCCCGGCCTGGACGGGATCGAGCGCCTGCCGGACGGCGGCGTGCGGATCGGGGCGCTCGTGCGCAACGCCGACCTCGCTTACCACCCGGAGTTCGCCCGGCGCTTCCCGTCGGTTGCGGAGGCGCTGCTGTCCGGCGCGTCGGCCCAGCTCCGCAACGCCGCGACGGTCGGCGGCAACCTGCTGCAGCGGACACGGTGCGCGTACTTCTACGACACGGCCAGCGCCTGCAACAAGCGCGCGCCCGGCGCGGGCTGCGACGCCCGGGGCGGGGAAACCCGGCTGCACGCCGTCTTGGGATGGAGCGAGCACTGCATCGCCACCCACCCGTCCGACTTCTGCGTGCCGCTCGCGGCGCTCGATGCCATCGTCGAGATTGAGGGCACGGCGGGCCGGCGCGAGGTCCCGCTTGAGGACTTCCACCGCCTGCCCGGCGACGCGCCGGAGCGTGAAAGCGTGCTGGAGCCGGGCGAGCTGATCACCGCCGTGCGCCTGCCGGGCGAGGCGGCGGAGTTCGCCGCGCATGCCCGCTACGTCAAGCTGCGGGAGCGCACCTCCTACGCCTTCGCGGTGGTGTCGGCCGCCGCGGCGCTGCGCCTCGACGGCGGGCGGATCGCCGAGGCACGGATCGCCTTGGGCGGCGTCGCGCTGAAGCCCTGGCGCGCCCGCGCGGCAGAGGCGGCGCTGGCCGGCGCCCGCCCGGACACCGATGCCTTCCAACGGGCGGCCGAGGCCGCGCTCGCGGAGGCGACGCCGTCCGGCGACAACGGCTTCAAGATCGAGCTGGCGCGCCGCATCGTCGTGCGCGCCCTCACGCTCGCCGCCGCGGGCACGCCCGATCGCGTGCCTGCGCTTCCCGCGTCCCCGTTCGCACCCATTTCCGGAGCGGCCCCCCATGCCTGAGATCACCCTCACCCAAGACCCGGCGCACCTTCGCCACGGCTCCAGCATCGGCCAGCCCCTCACCCGGCGCGATGGTTTCCTGAAGGTCACGGGAAGCGCCCGCTTCGCGGCCGACAACCACCCGGACGGGATGCTCTATGCCGTCCTCGCGGTCAGCAGCGTCGCCCGCGGCCGGGTCGCCGGCCTCGATGTCGGGGCCGCCAAGGCGCACCCCGGCGTGGTCGAGGTCATGACGCCCGCGAACAAGCCGCCGCTCGCGCAGGACCCGGACGAGAAGAGCAACCCGTTCACCTTCCGGCTCGACCTGCTGCAGAACGACCGCGTGCGCTACGCGAACCAGCCCATCGCCGTGGTGATCGCCGAAACGCTGGAAGCCGCGACGGAGGGCGCCGCGCTGCTGTCGCCCCGCT
>CAXSEX010000447.1:0-3966 GCA_964236415.1 uncultured Acetobacteraceae bacterium
GTGCTGCAATCGGTTCACCCTGACGTCGCGACGACCGGTTGAGACCGGGCAATTCGCTTGCGGTGACTACATCGCCCGCCTGGAGGCCGCCGGGATCCAGCCCAGCATGAGCCGGGCCGGCTGTCCCTACGACAACGCCATGGCCGAGAGCTTCATGAAGACGCTCAAGCACGAGGAGGTTGACGCCAGCGCCTATCGTAATCTCGCCCATGCCAGGGACGCCATCGGGGAGTTCATCGAGACCGCCTACAACCGCCAAAGGCTCCACTCGGCTCTTGCCTACTTGTCGCCGTTGGAGTTCGAATCCAACCAGCCTCGGGCTGCTGCGCAGCAGCCCGAGGCCATGATGCAGCCGAGCTGTCCGTGATTTCCTGTCTCACCCAAGGGGTTCACCCCACCTCCGCCTGACCCCCAATCTTGCGACAGTCCCCTGAGCAAGGTTGCAGCGTGTGGCGGGCGGGCCATAGTCTCCACACAACCAGGGTGACTCGCATGGATTTGGGCGTGATGACGCGGAAGCCCGTGGCGGACATCCTCAAGGGCAGACGGGAGGGTCCCAGCCTGGCGAAGTCGCTCGGCCTGCTCAGCATCGTGGCGCTGGGCATCGGCGACATCATCGGTGCCGGCATCTTCGTGCTCACCGGCACAGCAGCGGCGCGGTTCGCCGGGCCAAGCGTCATGCTCTCCTTCGCGCTGGGCGGCATCGTCTGCGGCCTCATCGGCCTGTGCTACGCGGAGCTGTCGGCGATGCTCCCCGTCAGCGGCAGTACCTACAGCTACACCTACGCCATCCTCGGCGAGTTAGTCGCCTGGATCATCGGCTGGGACTTGGTGCTGGAATACGCGACCGGCACGGCAGCGGTCGCGGTCGGCTGGTCCAGCTACGCTACCAGCATGCGGAGCTATGCCGGAGAATGGGTGATGGCTGAGTGAGCAAGGCGGCGTATCGAGGCGGGTGGAAGCCTGCCTGAACCTCCCGAAGGAGCCGATACGCCATGACGAGTACTACCACCGTTGTTTCCTTCCGTCAGCCCGACGAGATCGACGACCCGCTGACGGCAGTTTTGAGGAGCGGCGCCCGCCGCCTTTTGGCCCAAGCCATTGAGGCGGAGGCCGAAGCGTTTCTGGCTGGGATGCGGAACGAGCGGCTGGCGGACGGGCGCGAGCGCGTCGTCCGGCACGGCCACGGCCCGGACGCCTGGTGCAGACTGGGATCGGCCCGGTTGAGGTGCAGAGGGTCAAGCTGCGCGACCGCGCTGCGAGCGAAGCTGGCGCCGAACGCATCCGCTTCACGTCTGCAATCCTGCCGCGTTGGGCCAGGCGGACGCGGAGCCTGGATGCGCTCTTGCCGGTCCTGTATTTGCGCGGCGTTTCCATGGGCGACTTCCAGGAGGCGCTCGGGGCGTTGCTGGGCCAGGAGGCCCCGAACCTGTCGCCGTCGGTGATCGCCCGGCTGCGGGACGAGTGGCAGGCCGACTACACGCGCTGGCAACGCCGCGACCTCGGCGTTTCGCGTAGCGAAAGCGCCTGGGTCGGCCCGGCGGTATGTCTACGTGTGGGCGGACGGCATCTACCTGCAGGCGCGCATGGAGCCGCAAGCCGAATGCATGCTGGTGCTGATCGGGGCCACGCCCGAGGGCAAGAAGGAACTGGTCCCGCGCAATTCGCTTTGCGAATTCGCTGGCTTCCAGGTGGGCCAGCGGGAAAGTGCCCAAAGCTGGCGCGAGCTGCTGGTCGGCCTCAAAGCGCGCGGCCTGGTCATCGCGCCGGAGCTGGCGACCGGCGACGGGGCGCTTGGCTTCTGGAAGGCGCTGGACGCGGTGTCACCGATGACGCGGCACCAGCGCTGCACCGTGCACACCATCCGTACGCAATCGCGTGGTTTTAGGCGGCGTTGGGCCGTTGCTGCCCGGAGGCGGGGAACGCAGCGGGATGACATGGCGGATCTCCAGGCGGCCTTCGCCGACGATGATGCGGTCGATCACCAGCTGCAAGATGCCCTGCTTCTCCGTCAGCGTGGCATCGGCCAAACGGCTGCGGACGCGACCGCAGAACGCCGCCACGTCGGTGTGCACCGCCTCGGCCTGGAGCCGCTGCTGGCGTAGGCGCGTTTGGTCCTCTTGCTGCTGCTCCAATCCTTTACGCTCTTGCGCGAGATGCTGGCGGCGTTCGGACAGCTCGGACAGGCTGACCGCGCCAGCCTGGTAGGCGTCCAGCAGACGTTTGTCGGCGCGTGCGGTCCGGTCCGGCCGGGCACGCAGCTGCTGTTCGACGGCTTGTTCCCGGGCGGAGCCGGCATCGGCAGCGGCGGCGAAACGGTCGAACTGCGCCAACAGCTGGTCGGGGTCGGCCAGCAGGGCCATGACATGGTCCCACACCACCGGCTCGATCTCCTCGGCGTTGATGTGGCGGCTGGGGCAGATGCTGGTTCGCGCCATCACGACGCAATCCTTGCCGTAGCATCGGTAGACTTGCCGCGCTGGCTTTCGCGCCGACGCGGGGCGGGTGATGCCATACATGGCCAGCCCGCACAGCTCGCATTTGAGCAGGCAGCGCAGCAGGTAGCTGTGCCCCTCGATCGGCTCCGCCGATCGCTGCTTCGCAGACGGATCGCAAGAGCGATGGTGTTGTTGCGGAACGAGAGTGCTGCGTTGCGCGCGAGTTGGGCCTGCGCCTGGTCCCACGTCCCTTGGTCGACCAGGGCTGGCACCGGGATGGCGATCCACTGCTCGCGCGGCTTGAGGCAGCGCCGGGTCGCGGCGGCCGTGCGTGGGCCGCGTTGGATGGACGGCTTGGTCGGCGCCACGCAGGCATAGCGGTTGGCATAGGCGGTGCCGGTGTAGATCGGGTCGGCCAGCATGTGGTGGATCGTGGCAGGCGCCCAGGCGGGGCGGCCGGAGCGCGGCCGGTCAGGGCCGGCGTTGAGGCGTTTGACGACCTGGCGAATGGTTGTTTGCTCGTCGGTGAACCAGCCATACACCCGGCGCACCAGCTCGGCCTCTGGCTCGTCGACCGTGATGTGGCCAGGCATGGCGTCGCGCCGCGGGACGTAGCGGTATCCATAAGGCGCGCGAGCGGTGATGTAGTGGCCGTCGCGCGCCTTCTGCAGCTTGCCACGGCGGAACCGCTCGCCGAGGACGGCGCGCTCATACTCGGCGATGGCGCCCTGGATCTGCAGCAGGAGCTGGTCGTTGGGGTCGTCCGAGATCGGGTGCTGCAGGAACACCACCTCGGCGCCTGCGCGACGGAACTCCTCGAGCAGCAGCACCTGGTAGGCATACTTGCGCGCCAGGCGGTCCGGGGTCAGCACGACGAGCGTGCCCACGGCACCGTCGCGCACGGCGTCGCGCAGCGCGTCGAGGCCGGGCCGGTCGAGCCGGCTGCCGCTGTAGCCCTCGTCGCGGAAGACCTGTTCATCGCTTACCGGATGGCCTTGCGCGACGGCCCAGGCTCGCAAGGCGGCGAGTTGGCTGTCGATGGTTTGCTGGCGCTCCTGGCGCTCGGTTGAGACGCGGGCATAGAGGGCAACGGGCATGGCGGGGTCATCCTGGTTGATGGAACAAAGGGGAGCGAGTGGGTCTGCAATGTGTCGGAGGGGACATGCGGCCCGGCAGCAGCCGGGGCGTCGTTCAGCAGGCGGCGGTAGACCTGATCCAGTCGCTCGGCGCCGTCGCGGGTGCGAACCGGCACGGAACAGATAGTCCAGCGCGCCGCCACCTGAGGGCGTGGACGGGTCGGCATCGGGCGGGCCTTTGCGGAAGGTGAGCCCGACTGAACCCGTCATGCTCAGGTCATGGGAACTGCGCGTCGTGTCGCCGAGCACGGTTGGTCCGCCCGGCGCCAGCAAACGGAACGGCAACGGTGAAGCGAACCGCGTCGATTGCGTTCGGACCGTGCACAAGACCGTCAACGTCATGGACAAGCTGCCCAAGTCCGTCCAGCCGGCGGCCAAGGCCGACCTGCGCG
>CAXSEX010000448.1:0-3953 GCA_964236415.1 uncultured Acetobacteraceae bacterium
ACGAACTGGCCGGTGCTGGATTTGGGCATGCAGCCGGAAATCCCGGTTTCGCGCTGGCGCTTGGAGGTGTTCGGCGCGGTTGAGCAGCCGATCATTTGGGATTGGGCTGGATTTCAGGCATTGCCGCAAACGCGCGCAGTGTCCGACATCCATTGCGTCACCACCTGGTCCCGCTATGACAACGCCTGGGACGGCGTGCTGATCCGCGACTTGCTGCAGGCCGTGGCACCGCGGGCCGAGGCACGGCACGTCGTGCTGCAAAGCTATGACGGCTACACCACAAACCTTCCGCTCGCCGATTTTGCGGCGGAGGGCGCGATGCTCGCCCAGCGCTGGCAGGGCGAGCCGCTCGCGCCCGCCCACGGCGGGCCGGTGCGGCTGGTCGTGCCGCATCTGTATTTTTGGAAAAGCGCCAAGTGGCTTCAGCGCATCGAGTTCCGGACCGAGGATCGGCCCGGATTCTGGGAGGTGCGCGGCTACCACAACCGCGGCGATCCGTGGGCCGAGCAACGCTACTCCGAAGACTAGCGCAAAGGGCAATCCCGCCCTGCGTCAATTGAACCGCCATGCCGGGACCGTTCCCGGCATGGCGGCGGGCGACAAGGCGCGACGCCTTGGGCCGTGCAGGTCAGGTTAGGTCGCAGCGTTGGCCGTCTTGGGCTTCTTCTTGGTGGTGGGGCTTGTGGCGCTGAGCGTCTTGGCGGCGGCGCTTCGGGCTGCCGGGCTTTTTGCGGTTTTCATGGTCTTGGCCGCGGCGGTCTTGTCGGGCGCGGCGGCCTTGGGGGCCGCAGCCTTCTTCGCAGCAGGCTTGGCCGCGGACGCAGTGGGCTTGGCCGGTGCGGCTTTGGCTTTTGCAGGGGCAGCTTTGGCCGAGGCGGTTTTAGCTGGGGCGCGGACTGCCATGGCTTGCGCCCGCGGGCGCTTTGTCGTCTTGTCGTCGTTCATCAGGGATGCCTTCCTTGACGGGGTTACGGGACGCACGTCGCGGGGCACGGCGAGGCGCGGCGCATTGCCGCACGAATCGTTTACGTACCGACCGGATTTACGTCACGCGGCGCTGGGGCTGCTGTCAATGAAAACCAGCATTCCCTACAATTTTCGACATAAATTGCGAGTGCAGCCCCTTTCCTTGCTCATGCCCGGCCACCTTCCGCGTGGCCAGGCACCCTGTCAGCGGCTGTTGGTATCAAAACACAATGACGCCCTGCTCAACGTTGAGAAAGCGGCACAAACGTCAGGTTTTCCGGGCCTGTGTAGTTTGCGGCCGGCCGGATGATCTTGTTGTCCACGCGCTGCTCGATGACGTGCGCCGCCCAGCCGCTGGTGCGGGAGATGACGAACAGCGGCGTGAACATCGCCGTCGGCACGCCCATCTGGGCGTAGGACACCGCGCTGAACCAATCGAGGTTGGCGAACATGCGCTTGGCGTCCTTCATCACCGCCTCGATCCGCTCCGCCACGTCGAAGCGCGTGGTGCTGCCGGATGCTTGGCTGAGCCGCCGGGCGACCTCCTTGATCACGACGTTGCGGGGATCGGCGACCGTGTAGACCGGGTGGCCGAAGCCGATCACCACCTCCTTGGCCGCGACCCGCGCCCGGATGTCGGCCTCCGCCGCGTCCGCCGAGGCGTAGCGCTGCTGGATGTCCAGCGCGGCCTCGTTGGCGCCGCCGTGCTTCGGGCCGCGCAGCGCGCCGATGCCGGCTGTGATGGCGGAATACATGTCCGACCCGGTGCCGGCGACCACGCGGGCAGTGAAGGTGCTCGCGTTGAACTCGTGCTCGGCATACAGGATCAGCGAGGTGTGCATCGCCCGCTCCCACTCGGGGCCGCAGGGCTTGCCGTGCAGCAGGTGCAGGAAATGCGCGCCGATGCTGTCGTCGTCGGTCTCGACCTCGATGCGGCGGCCGTTCTGCGTCCAATGGAACCAGTACAGCAGCATGGAGCCAAGGCCCGCCATGAGCCGGTCGGCGATGTCGCGGGCGCCGGGCTGGTTGTGGTCGTCCTTTTCCGGCAGGGCGCAGCCGAGCGCGCTGACCGCGGTGCGCATCACGTCCATCGGGTGCGTAGCCGCCGGCAGCGCTTCCAGCACCTGGCGCACGCTGGCCGGGATGCCGCGCAACGCCTTGAGCTTTGTCTTGTAGGCGCGCAGCTCCGCCGGGTTGGGCAGCCAGCCATAAACCAGCAAATGGGCGATCTCCTCGAACTCGCTGGTTTCCGCCACGTCCAGGATGTCGTAGCCGCGGTAGTGCAGGTCGTTGCCGGTGCGGCCCACGGTGCACAGCGCGGTGTTCCCCGCGACGACGCCCGAAAGGGCGACGGACTTCTTCGGCTTGGGCGCCGCTTCGGGCGACGGCTTCGGGCCGGTTTGGGTTTCGGACATGTCGCTCTCCCTAAAAAATCCCGGGCTTGCCGGCCTGGACCGTGCCTTCGGGCATCGCGACGTGGAGGCGGTGCAGCGCGCCGGCGGGCAGGCCCGGCAGCTCCTCGCAGGCTTGCAGGAAGCGGTCGGCCTCGGCAGGCGTGATCAGCCCCTCGGTCATGATGCGGAACTTGCGCACGTAGTCCGGGCGCGTCCAGGGTGTCGCGCCGTTCGGGTGCGCGTTGGCGACCGCCATCTCGTCGGCGACCACGCTGCCGTCCTGCATCCGGATCTCGATCCGGCCGCCGAAGGCCAGGTCCTCGTGGCGGCGCGCATGGTAGCGCTCGGTCCATTCCGGGGCCTCGACGGTGCGGATCTTGTGCCACAGCGCCACGGTGTCCGGCCGCTGCGCCCGCTCCGGCGCGTAGGAGCGGACGTGGTGCCACTCGCCGTCCTGCAACGCCACGGCGACGATGAACATGATCGAGTGGTCCAGCGTTTCCCGTGACGCCTTCGGGTCCATCTTCTGCGGGTCGTTCGCCCCGGTGCCGATGACGTGGTGCGTGTGATGGCTGGTCTCGATCACCACCTCCTTCACCGCGTGCCAGTCCTTCACCCGCTTGCCCATGCGGAAGGCGAGGTCGATCAGCGCCTGGCTCTGGTACTCCGCCGAGTGCTGCTTGGTGTAGCTGTCCATGATCGCGCGCTTGGCCTCGCCCGGGCCGGGCAGCGGCACCTGGTAATGCGCCTCCGGGCCAGACAGCATCCAGGCGATCACGCTGTCCTCGCCCTCGTAGATCGGCGACGGCGCCCCTTCCCCGCGCATGGCGCGGTCCACCGCTTCGACCGCGAGCTTGCCCGCATGGGCGGGCGCGTAGGCCTTCCAGGAGCTGATCTCGCCCTTGCGGCTTTGCCGGGTGGTGAAGCTGACGTGCGCGGCCTGCTGCACGGCCTGGTAGATCGTGGCGGTGTCCAAGCCGAGCAGCGTGCCGATGCCGGCGGCCTGGGCCGGGCACAGATGGGCGATGTGGTCGATCTTGTGCTCGTGCAGGCAGATGGCGCGCACCAGGTCGATCTGGATCTCATAGCCGGTGGCCAGCCCGCGCAGCAGGTCGGCGCCGGACTTGCCGCAAGTCTGTGCCGTGGCGAGGATCGGCGGGATGTTGTCGCCGGGGTGGCTGTAGTCGGCGGCCAGGAAGGTGTCATGCATGTCGAGTTCGCGGACCGCGGTGCCGTTGGCCCAGGCCGCCCATTCGGGGCTGACCCGCACGCCGTCGCCCATGCCGAACACGGTGGCGCCGCCTTCCCGCTTGTGCCCCAGCGCCATGCCGCGGGCGCTGATGCAGGAATGGCGGTTGACGCTGGCGATGGCCACGGCCGCGTTGTCGATGACCCGGTTCACGATCATCTCCGCAGTCCCGTCCGGCACGGCCACCGGGTCGGCGGCAACGGCGGCGATCTTCCACGCCAGCTGGTCCTCCCGCAGCAGCTTCGACCTGGACGGGTGGACACGGACATCGTGCGTCTGCATGGTGCGGCTTCCTGGATGCTTGTATGTGGCGGGGCGCTGGTGGGGTGCGGTCATAATGTCGC
>CAXSEX010000449.1:0-1982 GCA_964236415.1 uncultured Acetobacteraceae bacterium
CCTAAGCTGCTTTACTTGCACAACCCTTCATGACCGCGAGGGCTGAACAGCCGTGCCCTCAGATCCTGAAGCTGGCGCGGACGCCCTTGAGGAAGCCGGTCATGGCATCCCCGGCGATGACGCCGCCCGCGAACACCTCCAGTTCGCCCTGGGCCGCGGGACCGCGCAGCCGGCCGTAGGCCAGCCGCACCGCCACGCCCACCAGCACCGCCCAGCCCGCCGCGGGGAAGACGAGCAGCATGCCCGTGGCGAACAGCACGCCGAGCTGCCGCTTCGTGCCGCCCAGGAATTGCAGCAGCGCTCCCGGCACCGCCCACAGGGCGAGCTGCATCGCAACACCCGGCGCCGCAACCGCCTGGATCGTGGCAACGTAGACCTTGGTCACAGGGGCAACCAGGTTCTCGGCGAAGTAGCCCTGGTAGGACACCAGCACGACGACGGCTGCCACCATGAAGGCGAACATCGCCGCGAGGTACTGCTGGAACCGTCCGTCCCGCTCGAAGGCCGGGTCGGCGCCGTTGCCGCGCAGCATGAACCCGGCCTTCAGGTCGTAGCCCATGTCGGCGAAGGCCGGGCCGGTCGCCGTCGAGAAAGCGACCAGCAGGGCGAGCGGCACGGGCGGGAACCCGATCAGCATGCCGACGATCAAGGTGATGAGTGCCACAGCGAAGGCCGGGAACCAGCCGGAGTGCATTGCCGCCAGGCCGACGATCAGCTCATGCGTCAGCGCCGCAAAGGCCGCATACAGCACGAAGCCCACCAGCATCCCTGCCGAAAGCTCTGACACAAGACCGCCGCCCGCCGCGATCAGCACCGCAATCACCGCATACGCGATCATGCCGGCCCCCAGGGCGGGTCCGGCCCCTGGCATCGCCGCGCGCTCCGCTTCCGTGCGCCGCACCGACATCACCAGCACGACCTGCGCCAGCGCCACCAGCCCGGCGCCGATCATGATGCCGTGCGGGATGAAGGCCTTCGCGATGTCGCCGCCCGGCAGCCAGCTGGAAAACAGCTGTGGCGCGTAGCCCCGCAGCAGCAGGCCGATGCCGAATATCGTCAGCGCCCAAACGTTGCCGATGAAGGCGACGCCGAAGGCCGACATGGGGATGCCCAGGAAGCCGGTGCCGGCGATCCCGGCCACGACGCCCGCGCCCAGCACCGCCACGCGCCGCCCACCCTCGTCCCCGGCGCGGATCGCCTCGGCCGCAGCGACGCCGGGTGGCCAGGCGCCCTCGGCCGGGTAGGCGCGGGTGCCGAACAGGCGGTAGAGCATGGTGGCGTCCACCAGCATGGCCAGCGCGACGCCGCCCATCAGCGGCAGTACCAGGTCTCCACGCCCCAACAGGAAGGGGATGCCGATTGGCAGCAGCAGGCTGTTGCCCGCACCGAAGGTCGCGGCGGAGATCGCGCTCTGCGCCAGGTTCTGCACGTGGATGGAGCGGAACCGGGCGAACGCCGCCAACGGCACCCGGGCCAGCGCCATGGCGACCAGCGCGCCGACGATGGACGTGTTGGCCGTGACCCCGAGCGTCACCAGCAGCTGCATGCCGACAATGGCGCCGACCACGCACAGCACCGTCAGCAGCACAAGCGTAGCGGGCTCGAACACGCTTGGGTGGCGCTCGCGGGCGGAGGACGGGGAAAGCGGGGCCTGCGTGTCCATCGTTGCTACTTCGCTCCCTGGGCTGAAAGGTCCACGCCGTAGATGTCCCGGGCGGCGCACGGGCTAATCCGCCGGTCGGCCAAGTCGCTGGCCACGCGGGCGGCGGGCCGCGCGTGGGGGTTGCCGTAGCCGGCCCCGCCGGCGAACACGATTTCCGCCACTTCGGTCGTGCAGGTCAGGCTGACCAGCTCGCCCACGCCGCAGTCGTGCAGCAGCGTGCCGTCCAGTGCTTTATACTAGGCCGTGTAGAAGTTCGCCTTCCCACCCGCAGCGACGATCTTGCCCGTCACGACTACGTTATTGTCGCTATCGACTGCAA
>CAXSEX010000449.1:1992-3948 GCA_964236415.1 uncultured Acetobacteraceae bacterium
TCCAGTGCCCGCACGCCGGCAAAGGCCAGGTTGCCGGCCAGCCCTCCCGCCAGGCCGGGCAGCACCGCCTTGGCGCCTTCGGGGAACAGCGCCGCCATCGTCGCTGCGCCATCCTCATGCAGCTTGCGGAAGCGCACGCGCTGGCCCAGGCCGCCGCGCGCCTGGCCGGGGCCGCCGCTGTCGGTCAGGAAGGCCTTCTCCTCCACCAGCACCGGCACCCGCGCCTCGAACACCTCGATGGCAGTGTTGGCGGCAGAGGTCGGGTACAACAGGCCGGACTTGCCGTCCCCTGGCCGCCCATCCCGTGGTGCGCTGGCCCCTTGGCCGCCGCCCATGAACAGGTGGTCGGCATAGAAGCGGCCGTCCGCATCCCAGCCCGACACGCTGACCGCCACCGGCAGCCCGGTCGGTGACTGCACCGCCTCCGGGGCCGCCCCGGCCAAGGCGCGGAACACCGCCGGCGCCAAGTACCATCCCGTGCGCGTCCGCACCCCCACGGCGGCCGGGCGGGTGCAGTTGAGGATCGACCCCTCCGGCGCCTTCACCGTGAACGGCCGGTAGCAGCCGGCATTGCCGCGCACGGCGGGGCTGAGCATGCACTTCAATGGGTAGGTCGCGTGCGCCGCGGTGTAGTTCATGGTGGAGTTCACGCCGCCCTGCGCGAGCTGCGGCGGCGCCCCCGCGAAATCCAGCTCGATGGTGCTGCCGGACACCGTCAGCTTCAGCGGCAGCGTCAGCTCGGCGTCCACCGGGCTCAGCGACACGGTGCTGCTGTAAATGCCGTCGGGCAGCGCCTCAATCGCCGCCCGCATCGCCTGTTCCGAGCGGTCCTGCACGATGGCGGCGAGCGCCCGCAGGTCGGCCAGGCCGTACTCGTCCATGAAGGCCAGCAAACGCTGCGCGCCGATGCGGTTGGCCGACATGAAGGCCTGGATGTCCCCGATCACCTGGGCCGGGTTGCGGACGTTCTCGCCGATGATGGCGAACAGGTCCTCGTTGTCCACGCCGGCGCGGGCGAGCTTCATGGGCGGGATCTGCAGGCCCTCGTCGAAGATCTCCCGCGCCCGCAGGCCGTCGCGCGTGCCGCCGATGTCGGCGACGTGGCCGACCGTGCCCACCAGCGCCACGACCCGGCCGTCACGGAACACCGGCGACACCACTGCGATGTCGAACAGGTGCCCGGCACACAGCCAGGGGTCGTTGGTGACCAGCATGTCCCCGGGCGCCAGCGTCCCGACCGGGAAGCGCCCCAGCAGCGCCTTCACCGCGCGCGGCAGCGTCAGGTTGAACACCGGCATGGCGCGCGGCGAGTGCGCCAGGGTTTCCCCCTGCGGGTCCAGCAGCTCGCACGCGAAATCCTGCGATTCCGCGATGATCAGGCTGAATGCAGTGCGGATGATCGTCAGCCACATCTCGTCCACGACGGTCGTCAGCCGGCTCCACATGATCTCCAGCGCGATGGGGTCGGCCTCGATGGCGGCACGGCTTTCGGCCTCACTCATGTCGGGGCGCACCAGGCTCATGGCGCTCGCCGCGCCGACGGTGATGCGCAGGTTGCCAGCTGCGTCCACGCGCAGCGTGTCGCCAGGAGCGATGACGGTGGTCGCTTCCCGCTCCTCTACGATGGCCGGGCCGGCGACTTCCGCCCCATCGCGCAGGGCGTAGCGGTCGTAGACCGGCGTGGCCAGGAAGCCTTCGCCGAACCAGGCCTGCCGTTCCCCCTTGCGCGCCGCGCCTGGCTCGCCCGCCGCAGCCAGCGCCACGCCGGGCACCGGGCCGGTGACGGACACGCGGAAACTGACCGCCTCCACCGTCGCCTGCTCCGTCGCCTGCTCCGTCGCCTGCTTCTGGGGCGCGGCGTAGCGGGCGGCGTAGGCGGCCTCGAACGCCGCGATCAGCGCGGGCAGGCTGCCCTCCGCCAGCGGCTCCGCTGGCAGTCGCACCGCGATCTCGTGC
>CAXSEX010000450.1:0-3947 GCA_964236415.1 uncultured Acetobacteraceae bacterium
GCGGGCATCACCTACGCGCTCTGCCACGCCGCATGATGGCCAAAGTCCAGCTGAGAGTGCATCACAAAACGGGGGCAAGCGGGATGATAAGGGGGCGGCGAGGCTGGTAAACCAAACGAGCTGTTCCTTGTCTCTCCCCGCTCTGCCTTGGGCGGCTGGAACCCCGGCCATTGGCGCCGGAAGGCGTCCTCCAGCTCGCCGTTGAGCACGCGCGTCCGGGCCTGCAAGGCCAGGTGCGCTCCAGCTTGGGTCCAGCGCATCGACTGCTTTTTCGAGAACCGCTTGGAGATGACCTGGTTGACCGCGCTCTCGACGAAGCCGGTCGAGATGCGCTCGCCGGCCCGGTGCCGCTCACCATAGTTGATGATCTGTCCCGCGTTGCGCCGCAGGTAGGTCGCAAGCTCCTCGGCGGCGGTGTGCAGCCGCCTGAGCCTGCCCCTGGCCTCCGCCGTCTCCGCTCCTTCCTCCTTCGCGTCCTCCTCCCGGCCCCAGGCGTCGTCGGCCAATTCCTGTGCGGCATCGACGGCCTGCCGAGCGTGACCGTGCCAGAGCAGCCACTTCAACCGCTCCAGGTCACGCAGCCGCTGTTCCGTCCAGCCCGCATCGGCCGGGCACGCGCCCTTGGTCATTCGCCGCAGCATGGTCAGCCGCATGGTGACATGGAACCAGTCCAGCACGTGCCCGGTTTCGGGGCCGATCCGCGACACGAGCCGGCGCACGCTCTCGCCCCCGTCCGACATGAGCACGAGCTTCTGGTTCGGCGCGTAGCCCTGCGAGGCAAGCACGTCCAGCAGGCGCCGGCGCGGGCGGTCGTTGTGGGCCTGGACAAAGGCAAAGCACTTGGCCGGGCGCGGCGGATCGTCCTCGGGGGCGTTCCGGCGAAAGCCGGGCACCGACTTGCCGGCGACCACCTCGAACCAGGACCCCGCGCGGTCGCGCACGAAGCCACCATCCACGCCGACGTGGGCCGGCCCGTCCGGTGGCGGCATCTCGTCGAGATCGCGCTGGCAGCCTGACCATGCCCAGACCGCTCCATCTGGCTCCTCGCCCATAGTAGCTTCCTCGCAAGCGGCGATGGCGTGCAGGTGTCGGCGCACCTGCTCGGGCGAGACCGGCCGATCCATCGGCAGCACGTCGCCCAGCATGCGGGCAGCAAGGCCGTAGGAAACCAGCGCGCCCCAGCGCGTCTCAAGGTAAAGCAGCTCCGGCGTGGTGCGCCCAGGCAGGAGGTCGGCAAGAGGGCTGAACGAGGCGCGGTCGCCCGCGACGCAGTCGGCACCGCATCGACAGCAGCGCAGCCGTGTGGCTGTTAGGGGTAGCGTGCCGAAGGCGGTGCGGCAGGTGAGCGGATGGTGGCCCTTGATGCCCCGATCCGTCCCACAGGCTAGGCAGCGTCGGGCCGCTTCCTCGTGGGCTGCGATCTGCTCGGTTACGACCGCTGCCTGCAGCTCGCTCAAGATTGCCCTGCCCTCGGCCAGCGTCAGCCCGAGCGTTTCCGCTGTCAGCGAACTCCACTCGAGGGCAGCGCTAACGGCGCGAGTGGTTGCGCCCCCACCTGCTGCTTCGCCCTCAACGGTTAGGGTCAGGGTGAACCGGACCGTCATAACGTCACATCCGCAGTTGGTGTTCCAAGCCGGGCCAGCGCCTTGTTGGCATGGCGCCGGTCGAAGCCGGCCAGCAACTCCTCGCGCCGCCTCTGCCGGACAAGCGCCAGCCGCAGCTCTTCCTCCCTCACCGCGGCCAGCGCGTCACGCACCGTGCCGTCGCGCGCATCCAAAACGGCGCGGCCGAACGCGACCATGAGGTCCAGGTCCTCGGCATACGACAAGCCCAGCAGGTCGCTCTTGATTTCGTCCATTGCCTCGGGGCTGGGACACCACTCCGGTGGGCAGAGGTGCTGGCCGCCAACGCAGCGCGGGTAGTGGCACCGGGGCTGGCCAGGGCCGACGGCCTCGACGCGCAGTTCGTGTTCCCATCCGGCAGAGTGGTTGTACACGTAGGTGAAGCGTTCGCCCACGCGCAGCCGCAGGTCGGCCAGAAGCACACGGGTCAGCTCCGCATACTCGCCGTCATACCGCCGGCCGAGGATGCGGAAACAGTGCAGATGCAGGTTCTCCCACCCCATAGCCGCCTGGATCACGTTGTGCAGCCCTGCCAGCGTTGTGGCTGCCACGACCTCGATCCGGCGCCAAGGGGCCGGCTTAGCGCCGAGCAGCGCGATCCGGAGCCGCATCACCATGGGCGTGTTCTCCCAGGACGCCTGCATCATGGCCGTGTTCCGGCCTCAGCGACGTAGGCGTAGAAAGTGGGCTTGGAGATCCCCATCAGTCGGCAGATCTCGCGCACGGTCTTGTCCTTGGCGCGGTAGAGATCGACGGCGTGGGCGCGGCGCTCGGGCGTGAGCCGATGCTTGCGTCCGCCCTTGCGGCCGCGGGCACGGGCGGCGTCGAGGCCAGCCCTGGTCCGCTCGCGCACCAACGCCCGCTCGAACTCGGCCAGTGCTGCGAAGAGGTGGAAGGTCAGGGGCTACGCACGAAATCTCATATCGATTTCGCGTGGAGTTCATTGCCTACCCGGCCAGGAGCTTGAGCATATAGGCGTCGTTCCAGGCGGCCTTTTTGCGCCGGGCACGCACGCTGGCCTTTGTCCGGTCGCGGCCGACGATGTTGAGCGCGATTTTGCGCAGCAGCGCCAGGTTGCGCACGGCGGTGCGGTCGCGCACGCGGCTGTCGTCCTCGCGAAACGTCACATCCAGCACCCAATGCAGCGCGTTCTCCACGGCCCAATGCGAGCGTATGGCTTTGCCCAGGACAGCCGGATCGTCAGGGCAACTCGACAGGAAGTGGCGGATCTCGCTTTCAGCCTTGGGCGCGCTGTTGACGCTGCGGATACTCTCGACCGCCAGCACGGTGCGCAGGCCAGGCCAGCCGTTCAGGGCTTCGAGACCCGCGGCCTCGGTGTTGGCGAACACCCGGCGCCGGACCAGGCGCCCGTGCGTGTCGTCAAAGGCGTCACAAGCGGCACGGTGGGTTGCGCCAGGGCGAAAACAGCACTGGTCGAAGTGCTCCACCACGGCCGCGTGGGCGAGCTTGTGGTTGCCCTTGAGCGTCAGCAGGTAGTCGCCTCCGCGCGCCAGGATGCGCCCGGCAATCGCGGTCTGGTATCCCATGCCGTCCAACGTCACGATGCTGTCCTGCAGCGCGAGCTGGTCCAGCAGCTCGGGAATGGCGGTGATCACAGCCGCAAACCAAGCGGTTTCGGCGAGTTCGACTTGCCGTCCATACAGCGCTGGCCCAGCACCAGGCCCTGCTCGGATGCCCAAGCGCTCACCACGTGCAGCGGCGACTGCTCCCGCCCATGGTCGAACGAACGCCGGACGGTCTTGCCGTCGATGGCGACCACCTCGCGCTTAAACCTATCCACCAGCGAGCCGATCCACTTCGTGAACCCGGCCTCGAACGCATCAGGGTCGATCAGCATGAACACGCGCCGAAAGGTGTCGTGCGAAGGGATGCCGTTCGCCAGTTCCAGAAACGTCCGGAGCCAAGCCAGCTTGCTGCGGCCATACAAGGCGATGTCGTCCCAGCTTTCGGCGCAGGCGATCACCGCGCACATCGCGATCACCAACACCTCGATCAGGCGGTGCTCGACCTTGCCGGAGCAGCCCGGGTCCTCGACCGCAACAAAATACCGCCCCAACGTCTCGATCGACATGCCCCGTTCCCCCGCAATCGCGAGGGCGCGTCATCATACGTCAGGGCACGGCAGGCGAGAGAAATCTCATGCGTAGCCCCTGACCTGCCCCCCAAAGCTAGGCACATGGGAACATACCGCCAAACCTACACGCAAAACGCTCTAGGGGCCGGGTCCGCGGCGACGCGATGCGGGTCGCCGGCCGTCGAACTCGTCCTGCAAGGCGCGCATGCCGTCGTGAAACACCGAGGCGT
>CAXSEX010000451.1:0-3942 GCA_964236415.1 uncultured Acetobacteraceae bacterium
CTCGTCGATGACCGAGCCGAAGATGATGTTCGCGTCCTCCGCCACCTCCTCCCGGATGCGGTTCGCCGCTTGATCGACCTCGAACAGCGTCATGTCGTCGCCGCCGGTGATGTTGATCAACAGCCCGCGCGCGCCGGCCATGCTGGTGTCTTCCAGCAGGGGGTTGCTGATCGCCGCCTCGGCGGCGCGGATGGCGCGGTTCTCGCCGTCGGCCTCGCCGGTGCCCATCATGGCCTTGCCCATCTCGGCCATCACGGTGCGGATGTCGGCGAAGTCGAGGTTCACCAGGCCCGGTGCCACCATCAGGTCGGTGACGCCGCGCACGCCCATGTACAGCACGTGGTCGGCCATCTTGAACGCTTCCTTCCAGCCCGTCCGCTCGTTGGCTAAACGGAACAGGTTCTGGTTCGGGATCACGATCAGCGTATCGACGAACTGCTGCAGCTCGATGATTCCCGCCTCGGCCGCCCTGCCACGCCGGGCGCCCTCGAAGGTGAATGGCTTGGTGACCACGCCGACCGTGAGCACGCCGCGCTCCCGCGCCATGCGCGCGATCACCGGGGCGGCGCCGGTGCCGGTGCCGCCGCCCATGCCGGCGGTGATGAACACCATGTGGGCGCCGTCCATGTGGCGCATCAGCTCGTCCGCCGCCTCTTCCGCGGCGGCGCGGCCGATCTCGGGTTTCGCACCCGCGCCGAGGCCCTGCGTCAGGTGCGGACCCAACTGCACCCGGCGGTCGGCCCGGCTGTGCTGCAGCTGTTGCGCGTCCGTGTTGGCGACCACAAAGTCCACGCCCTGCAGGTTCAGCGCGATCATGTTGTCAACGGCGTTGGTGCCGCCGCCGCCGACCCCGATCACGGTGATGCGCGGCGTGAAGTCGGTGTGGCTTTGCTGCGGGACGGTGAGGTTCAAGGTCATCGAGGCTCTCCCAGGCTGGATTTTGGCGATAAGGCAGTATTAACGTTAGTTACGGATTAACACATATATCAGTCCCATATAGTTTGTTACAGTCTGTTTCGGATGAAATTGACGGCGCGGCTGATCCAGCCGGCCGGCTGGTCGTCGGACGTGTCGATATCGGCCAGCGTCCGCCCGATGCCGCCCGCCCAGGTCAGCAAGCCCGCCGCGGTTGCAAATCCTGGGCCGGACAGATCGTCCGCCAATCCCCGCAACGGCAAGGGGCGGCCCAGGCGCACCTGGCGGTCAAGCACCCGGCCCGCCATCTCCCGCGCGCCCGCCAGTTGGCTGGCGCCGCCAGTCAGCACGACGCGGGTGCCGACCTCCCGCGCCATGCCGGCGCCGTCCAAGCGTTCGCGGACCAGCTCGAACGTTTCTTCCAAGCGCGGGCGGATCACATCCACCAGTTGGCTGCGCGGGATCTTGGAAAAGTGGCGCTCCTCCTCGCCCACCAGCGGCACGGACAGGATTTCCCGCTCGTCGTCCGGGCTGCCCTCCGCGTTGCCATAGACGGTCTTCAGCCGCTCGGCGTCGGCGACGGAGGTGGACAGCACCCGCGCGAGGTCGTTGGTCACGTGGCTGCCGCCCACCGCAAGCTGTGCCGTGTGCAGCAGGTTGCCCTCGCTCCACACGCCGATCCCCGTGGTGCCGCCGCCCATGTCGATCACGGTGGCGCCCAGTTGCCGCTCGTCCTCCACCAAGGACGACAGCCCGGACGCCAGCGGGGCGCTGACCAGCTCCGCGATATACAGCTCGCAGCGCAGCACCGCCGTCTCAAGGTTGCGTAGCGCCGTCGCGGCGGCGTCCACCATGTGCAGCCGGGCGGACAGCATGTCGCAATGCAGGCCGCGCGGGTCGGCGACCCCGAGCGTTCCGTCGGCTGCGAAGCCGAGCGGCAGGGCGTGGATGGTTTCCCGCCCCTCGGCCGCCGCGCGGGCGCGGCCCTCCTGCACCACGCGGCGCACGTCCGCCTCCGTGACGGGGCGCCCGCCCACCGGCCATTGCACGCCGACCAGCCGGCTTTCCGGCGCGCCGCAGGTGAGGTTCACGACCACCGAGCGCAACCGGTGGTCCGCCTGGATTTCCGCGTCGCCCACCGCGCCGCGCACCGCTTGCTCCGCCGCGTCCAGGTCGGTGATCCCGCCCGCCCGCACGCCGCGGGATTGCCGCATCCCGACGCCGAGCACGCGGAGCTTGCCGTCGCCGTCCACGCGGCCGATCAGGCATGTGACCTTGGTGCTGCCCACGTCCAGCACGCCGAACGGGCCGGCGCGCAGCGGGCGGCGCGCCGGCGGGTCCGGAGCCATCGGCGGCGGCAGGTGCGCACCCAGCGAGCGGCCGGCATCCGGCTTGCCGGCCACCAGCCTTGTGGCGCGAAGCTCGGCGCTGCGGGTCATGTCGTTCATCCCCGCCCCTTCACGTCGGCCGGCGGGGGTCGGGCGGCACCGGCAGCGGCGGCTCCGGCAGCGGGCGCACCACCAGCCGGTCGGGCAGGCGCAGGTCGAGCGCCTGCACCGGGCGGTCCAGCAGGGCCTGCGCGGTGTGCAGCTCCATCAGCCGGGCCATGGCCGGGGCCTCCGCGCCTTCCGGCAGCAGCACGTCGGCGCCGTTGTTGAGCCGGAGGTTCCACCGGCGCTCCCCCACGCGCACGGCGGCCACCACGCGGGCACGCAGCGCGGGCAGGGCGGCAAGCTGGTCCAGCAAGGCCGCCGCGCGTTCCGGGGCGCCGGCGCCCACGACCAGGGGAAGTGCTGCGAAAGCTGCGGCATCCTTTGTCGGGTCCTGGTCGGCGACGACCTGGCCCGCCCGGTCGATCAGCACGAACTTGCCGCCGGTCTGCCAAAGGGCGAAAGGGTGGCGCTCCGTGATCTGCACCACGAGGGTGCCGGAAAGCCGGCGCTCCACGGTTGCGCGCTGCACCCAGGTCAGCCGTTCGATCCGCGCGCGGACGGCTTCCAGCGGCACGCCCAGCAGCTTATCGCCCTTGGACACGCCCAGCGCCGCACGCAGCGCGGGTTCGGGCGTCAACGACCGGCCCTCCACCACGATGCTCCGCACGGGAAGCCCGGCGCCGGCGGCGATCCAGTCCCGGAAAGACGCGACGGGGTGGGCGGGCTGCACCGTCCGCACCAGGGCCGCGCCGCCCGCCAGCAGCGCCACGCCAGCCAGCCCATAGGCGAGCGGGCGCAGCAGGCGGCGCTGCCGGCGCAGCAGCAGCCGCACGCGCGACGGCCGGTCATCGAGCGGGCGCGGCGGCTTGGCCGGCGTGCGTGGGGAGCGCAGGCCGGGGCCGCCGCTGACCGGCGCGCGGTCGGGCGGGGCTACGCGCGGCACGCAGCGTGCTCCACCATCCAGGCGCACAGCGCGGGGAAGTCGATGCCGAGGTGCGCCGCCTGCTCCGGCAGCAGGCTAGTCGGCGTCAGGCCCGGCTGGGTGTTCACCTCCAGCAGCACCAGGCGGCCCGGCTCGCCGCCCGGCTTGCACAGCGTGTCGTCGTAGCGCAGGTCGGCCCGGGTGGCGCCCCGGCAGCCCAGCGCCCGGTGCGCCGCCAGCGCCACGTCCAAGGCGCGGGCATACGTGTCTGGATGCACCGCCGCCGGGACCACGTGCTGGGAACCGCCCTCGGCATACTTGCTCTCATAGTCGTAGAAGCCTGCCGCCGCGGTGATCTCCGTGACAGCAAGCGCCCGCCCGCCCATGACGCCGACCGTCAGCTCGCGGCCGGGCACGTACTCCTCGACCATGGCCGTGCGGCCGAACCGCCAGGTGCGCGCCAGCTCCGCCCGGCGGTTGTCGCCGCCGCGCAGGATCTCGACGCCCACCGAGGACCCCTCGTTCACCGGCTTCACCACGTAGGGCAGCGGCACCGGGTCCGCGGCTTCCAACTCGTCCATCTCGATGATCCGCCCCTGCGCCACCGGCAGCCCGGCGGCGGCGAACACCGCCTTGGCCGCCTGCTTGTCCATCGCCAGCGCCGAGGCGCGG
>CAXSEX010000452.1:0-3937 GCA_964236415.1 uncultured Acetobacteraceae bacterium
TGCAGCAGCGCCGTCAGGGCCGCTGCCGCATCAGCACGCCGAGCAGGCCGGACGGCACCAGCAGGATGGCGAGCAGGGCGACCGCCGACACGATGAAGGTGCTGAGCTGGCCGAGCGGGCGCAGCACTTCGCCGGCCACGATCAGCACGACCGCGCCGACCGCGGCGCCGAGGATGGTGCGCCGCCCGCCCAGCACGGCGGCGATGATGACCTGCACGCCCACCGCGATGTCGACCACCGTGCCGGGCGAGGCGGTGCCGAGGTAGAACACCAGCATCGCCCCGGCCAGCCCGCTGAACAGCGCGCTGACGCAGAAGGCGGCGAGCTTGTGCTTGGCGACGTTGAAGCCGAGCGCCTGCGCCTCCACCGGGTCCTGCCCGCAGGCTTGCAGGATCAGCCCCAGGGCGGAGCGCGACAGGCCGAACAGGACCAGGCCGCTGAACGCCATGAAGCCGAGCGCGATGTAGTAGTTGGTGGTGTCGTCAATCGACATCACGTCGGGGATGGTGAGGCCGATCTCCCCGCCGCTGTACTGGGCGAACACCGTCACCATCTGCTGCAGCAGCAACACGGCGACCAGGGTGACCAGCCCGAAATACGGCCCGCTCAGCCGCAGCGCCGGCACCGCCAGCAACAGCCCGCCCGCGACGGCCAGCACCGCGCCGAACAGCACGCAGACCGGGATGGGCAGGCCCCCCTCGCTGTTCAGGATGCCGGCCCCGTAGGCGCCGAGGCCGACGAGGAACGTCGGGCCGAAGTTGACCTCCCCCGCGAAGCCGAACAGCAGGTCCCAGGCCATGGCGAACACGCCGAAGTAGTAGGCCAGCGTCAGCAGCCCCAGCACGTAGCCGGACACGCCGAGCGGCAGCACGGCGGCGACCGCGAGCACCAGTATGGCGGCCCAGAACAGCCGCGAGCGCAGCAGGCCCCGCATCAGCGCCGTCCCAGCAGGCCCTGGGGCCGCAGGTACACCACGACCACCAGCAGCAGCAGCGCCGGGATGGTGCGGAGCGAGGGGGAGATCAGGTAGGCGGTGATCGTTTCCAGGTAGCCGACCGCGTAGGCCGCCAGCAGCGACCCGGCCACGCTGCCCAAGCCGCCCAGCACGACGATGGAAAAGGCGGAGGCGGTCAGCGTGCCCGCGTTCTCCGACGACACGCCGAGGAACGCGCCCAGCAGCACCCCCGCCGTGCCGGCCAGCACGCCGTAGATGGCCCAGACCAGCAAATAGATGCGCTGCAGCTCGAAGCCGAGCAGCGTCAGGCCGCGCGGGTTGATCGACGCCGCGAGCAGCGCCTTGCCGGCGCGCGTCCGGTTGACCAGCAGCCACAAGAGGCCGATGGCGGCCCAGCACAGCACGGCGGTCAGGATTTCGTTGGTCGGCGTCCGCACCCCGCCCATCACCGTGACCCCGGCGATCAGCGGGCGGACGGTGTGCGGGCTGGTGGTGGTGAAATAGGCGACGGCCTCCTGGATCATGATGCCCCAAAGCAGCGTGCCGGTGAGGACGAAGATCTCCTTCTCCTCGGATGGGATCGCAGGCGACCGCTGGATTGGCCGCACCACCAGGAGGTAGGTCGCGAACGCCATGGCGATGCCGGCCAGCAGCCCGGCGGCGGCACCCCCGTACGCGCCCACTTGGTCCGCCAGCAGCCACGCCACCACCGCCGACACCAGCAGGATGCCGCCATGCGCCAGGTTCAGCACGCCGGACACGCCGAACAGCAGGGTGAAGCCGATGGCGCCCAGGCCGTAAAGCGCGCTGACCGCGAAGCCGTCGATGAGGATCTGGAGGCCAAGCACCCCGCGGCGCCTGGTTTAGTTCGCCACCTTCACGAAGCCCGGGAAGCGCAGCGTGCCGGCCGCCACGGCGGGCGGCCAGACTGCCACCTGCTTGCCGTCCTGCCATTGCACGACCAAGCCGCTCACGTAATCCGCGCCGTACTTGATCGCGTGGGTGAACGGCGCGTCCTTGCCGAAGAACTGGACGCGCCCGACCGTGCCCTCGTAGTCCGCGGTTTCCAGCGCCGCCACCAGCTTGTCGGGATCGGTGCCGCCGGCCCGGCGCACGGCGTCGGCGACAAGGTAAACGTCGTCGTAGGCGCCGTAGCCGGAATAGGCCGGGCTGATGCCGTACTTCTTCATGTAGGCGGTGGCGAACGGGATCGTCTTGGGCGTGGAGGCGACCGTATCGACCGCGACCAACTGCAGCACCACGCCTTCCGTCGCGCCGTTGGTGTCCTTCCAGAACGTGCTGGAGGTCGCCTGCGAGGAGATGCCGAACATCGGGATCGGCACCTGCTGGTTGGCCCATTGCACCGTCGGCTGCACGCCGACATGGCTGATGCCGGTCACGATCACGTCGGGCTTCTTGCCCTCGATGCCGTTGTAGATCGGCGTGAAGTCCGTGGTGTCCGGCGACATGCGGATGTGGTCCAGCACCTTGAGGCCCACCTTCGGCAGGCAGGCCATGTAGCCGGCGTCGAGCGGCGTGGTCCAGGCCGCGTCCTCGCTCATGATCACCGCGGTCTTCATCTGCAGCTTGCTGTCCGTCAACAGGTCCTTCGCCGCGTCGCACACGGACTGCGCCAGGAAGGCCGAGGGCAGGTAGCCATGGAAGAAGTACTTCAGGTGGTCGTAGTCGCCGTGGATGCGCTTGGCGATCTCGTCGCTCGCGGCGCCCGGCGTGATCGTGGGGATCTTCAGCCGCCCGGCCCAAGGTTCCAGGGCCAACGCCACCTCGCTGGTGTAGGTGGCGATCAGCGCGTGCACCTTGTCCTGGTTCGCCGCGCGCTGGAAGGCGCGCACGGCGTCGGCGGCGGAGTTGTGGTCGTCGTAGGCGACGATCTCGATCATGCGCCCGTCCACGCCCCCACGGGCGTTGATCTCCTCGGCCGCGACCTGGGCGGCGTTCGGGATGGCGATGCCGCTAATGGCGGAGTTCTCGGCGATCACGCCGATGCGGATCGGATCGGCAGCGAAGGCGGCGCCGGGCAGGCCGAACGCGAGGGCAAGGGCAGGCAGCAGGCGGCGCATCGGCATGGGACGTCTCCTTGGGGTTCGGCGCTGGCCGCCGTTGCGTGGAGGTTAGTGCCCCGCCGCGCGGGAGTAAACGAGGTGGCCGCGAGCGCGGAAGCAAGAGACGTATTATCTTTGGCCGGGCGACGCAGCCCGCCGGCCCGGCGGCTCTCCTGCGTCCGCGGATGGCCGGGAGGGCTTGGGATGGAGGGGATGGAAGGTGAGGCCGGGTTGCCCCGGGTGGTGCCGCTGGAGGGCTGCTCCAACCTGCGGGACCTCGGCGGCTACCGCACGGCGGACGGACGCTGGGTGCGGATGGGCCTGGCATTCCGCAGCGCGTCGCTGGCGCACCTGACGGAGGCGGACCTGGCCCGGTTCGGCACGCTCGGCATCCGCACCGTCTGCGACCTGCGCGGCGTGCGGGAAAGCGGGCGCGCCCCATCCCGGCTGCCCGGCGCCGACACGCCGGAGGTGGTGCCGCTGCCGATTGAGCCGCGGGTCGGCGCCTCGCTCCGCGACCTGCTTCGGCGGGAGGAGGCGACGGGCGAGGATGCCTACGCCCTGCTGCAGGCCGCTTACGCCGCCTATGCTGGCGAGCACCTGCCGCGCTACCGCGCGCTGTTCGCGCTCTTGGGGGAAAATGGGCGGCTGCCGCTGCTGTTTCACTGCTCAGCCGGCAAGGACCGGACCGGTTTCGGCGCGGCCCTGCTGCTGACCGCGCTCGGAGTGCCGTGGGAGGCGGTGATGGCCGACTATCTCGCGACCAACCGAATCTGGCGGCGCGAGCACGCGCTGCCGCCGGAAACGCCGGACGCGGTGCGCGATGCCTTGCTGACCGCGCACCGCCCGCTGCTGGAAGGCGCGCTAGTACCTCTGCACAGAGGTTTTGACTGTTTGAGCGTATCCAGGATTGAGCGTG
>CAXSEX010000453.1:0-3926 GCA_964236415.1 uncultured Acetobacteraceae bacterium
ACTGGCAGGGCGCGAAGGGCACGGTGCTGGGCTACTACCAGTTCGACGCGGCGGCGATCAAGGTGAGCGCCATGACCCCGGCCGAGCGGGCAGAGTTCGCCACCGCGTTCGGCCAGAAGGTGTTCCCGCAATACCGGGAGAACGTGGAGAAGTCCTTCTCCGTCGCCTGGCACCGGGTCCAGTACAGCATGGGCGGCTGGGCCGAATGGGACGAGGAAGGCCGGCGGACCGCGTATCCAGTGTTGTGCCAGCCCGCCGGGCGCATCTATCTCGCGGGCGAGCACCTCAGCTACCTGACCGGCTGGCAGGCCGGCGCCATCGAGTCGGCCTGGCTGCAGATCGCCAAGCTGCACCGCCAAGCCAGTGCGTGATGTGCCGACCCGGGTCCTGATTGCCGGGTCCGCCCTCGCCGGCCTCCTGCTGGCCGGACCCGCAGGGGCGGCTGACCCGGCGGGGGAGGGGCTGTTCATCGCCAACTGCTCGGCGTGCCACCAGCGCAACGGGCAGGGCATCCCGCAGGCGTTCCCCGCCTTGGCCGGCGACGCGCTGGTGCAGGATGACCCGAAGCGGATCGTGACCGTGCTGCTGAACGGCCGGGGCGGGATGCCGGCGTTCAAGGCGCAACTCGCCGACGAGCAGATCGCCGCCGTCGCCTCCTATGTCCGCGGCGCCTGGGGCAACCGCGCGGACCCGGTGCCGGCAGGCTTCGTGGCGGCGGCGCGCACCGAGGCCGCGGCACCCGCGGCAGACCGCACGCTGCAGGCCCATTGAATGGAGTTTTTCATGCTGCGCCTTCTGCCTGCCAGCATCGCGGCGCTCCTGCTGCTCGCGGCATCCGCCGGTGCCAGGGGCGCGCGGGCGGACGACGTCATCCGCCACAAGCTGCCTTCCGACTTCCCGATCCTGTCCGCCGTCGAGGTTCCGCCCGGCAAGACGCTTGTTTTCCTCAGCGGGGCGGGCGCCCCAGTCAGCGATCCCGCTGCCCCCGCCCGCAGCCTGTCGGCCTACGGCGACACGCGGACACAAACGGTCGGCACGCTGACCAGCATCGCCGGCACGCTCAAGGGCTTGGACCTGACGCCGGGCGACGTGGTGAAGATGACCGTGTTCCTGGTGGCCGACCCGGCGAAGGGCGGCCGGATGGACTTCGACGGCTTCATGCAGGGCTACCGCCAGTTCTTCGGCGGGCCGGATCAGCCCCGGCTGCCCACCCGATCCGTGGTGCAGGTCGCGGGCTTGGCGAACCCCGGCTGGCTCGTGGAGATCGAGGTCACTGCGGTTCGGCCGTGAGCAAGGGGCCTACGTCGGCCGGGCCGCCTTCGTCTCGATCCGGTCATAGCCCCGGGCATAGTAGAACG
The DNA here is from genome assembly GCA_964236415.1 of uncultured Acetobacteraceae bacterium. Taxonomy (GTDB): domain Bacteria; phylum Pseudomonadota; class Alphaproteobacteria; order Acetobacterales; family Acetobacteraceae; genus CAHJXG01. The sequence goes on from CAXSEX010000453.1 coordinate 1,359, forward strand.
CGACGGATGCGGCCCAGCTCGCGGCGAACACGCCGATGACGACGAAGCCCAGCGTGTTGAAGTTCTCGTTCAGGGCCTCGATGCCTTCCCAGAACCACCCGGCCAGTTGCAGCTTGTCGCTGACCAGGCCGAGCGCCTCGATGCCGCCGATGGCGAACGCAACCACCACGGACACCAGCGTGATCGTGAGGTTGTAATACAGCTTGCGGATCGGCTTCACGAACGCCCAGTCGTAGGCATGCAGCATCAGCACGCCGTCTGTGGTGTCGATCAACGCCATGCCGGCGGCGAACAGTGCGGGGAACACCATGATGGCGGACAGCGACACGCCCTTCGCCGCCTCCGTCGCAGCGATGCCGAGCAGGCTGATCTCGGTCGCGGTGTCGAAGCCCAGGCCGAACAGGAAGCCGAGCGGCAGCATGTGCCAGCTCCGCGTCACCAGGCGGAACATCGGCCGGAACAGCCGCGCCAGCAGCCCGCGCGAGTTCAGCAGCGTGTTGAGGTCCTCCTCGACATAGGACCCGCCGCCCCGGACGCTGCGGAAGGAGCGGTAGACGGAGCGCAGCACGACCAGGTTGATGCCGGCGATCACGAACAGGAACAGCGCCGATACGCAGGTCGAGATGATGCCGCCGACATGCTTGAACTCCGCGAAGCCGCCCTGCATCGCCGCGGAGGCCAGGGCGATGACCCCGGCGCCCAGGGCGACCACGGCCGAGTGCCCGATCGCGAACCAGAAACCGACCGCGACCGGGCGCTGGCCGTCCTGCATCAGCTTGCGGGTCACGTTGTCGATGGCCGCGATGTGGTCGGGATCGACCGCGTGGCGCAGGCCGAATCCGTAGGCGATCAGCGCGGTGCCCAGCAGGATCGGCTGCTCGCGGAACAGCGCGAACGCCCAGATCCAGGCCGCGGCGTTGGCCAGGACCAGGAAGGCGTAGAGGCCGGCAACGCGCCCGCGCACGCCGGACGGGCCGGCGCGGCGCAGGCCTTGGAACATGCGGGTCATGCTGGCCTCCTTAGTGGGGATGGGCGATGTCTCGTCACGGCGCCGCCGCGCATGGCATCCGCGGCGCTCATCCGTGCAGCGTGCCCGGGTCGATGGCGAGCAGCAACCGCTCCACCCGCTTGCCGCCGATGACGTGGCGGCGCAGGATTTCTTCCACGTCCGCCTCGGTCTCGTATCGGTACCAGACGCCGTCCGGGTAGATCACCATGGTCGGCCCGTGCTCGCACACGTTCATGCAGCCGGCGTGGTTGATGCGGATGCGGCGCGCGCCCAGCGCCATGCCGAGGCGGCACATGTAGTCGCACAGCGCCTTGCTGCCCTTGCTGGCGCAGCAGCCGCGCCAATGGCTGTCCGGCCGCCGGTTGGTGCAGCAGAACACGTGCACCCGGTAAACCGGCTCCGGGCCAGCGCCGATGGGCTGCGCGATGCGAGCCACCGGCGCCGGCGCGCTAGGCCGGGACAGCCGCAAGGAGGTTGGCGGCCCCGCTCACGTGCGCGTCGAAGATGCTGTCCTCGACGTTGACCGTGGCGACCACGCCGTCCTCCACGACCATCGACCAACGCTTGGACCGCTCGCCCAGGCCGAGGCCGGACAGGTCGAGCGACAGGCCGAGGCTCTTGGTGAACGCCGCCTCCGGGTCGCACAGCATCATGACCTTGTCGCCCACCTCATGTTCCTTGCCCCAGGCGGACATCACGAACGGGTCGTTCACCGAAATGCAGGCGATGGCTGCGACTCCCCCGGCCTTCAGCTTGTCCGCGTCCGCCACGAAGCCCGGCAGATGCTGCGTCGAGCATACCGGCGTGTAGGCGCCCGGCAGGCCGAACAGGATGACCTTCCTGCCCTTCAGCAGCGGCGAGAGTTCCAGGTCCTCGATGCCGGCCGGAGTCAGATGCTTCAACGTGGCCGGCGGCACCGCGGCGCCAACTTCGATAGCCATTCAATCGCTCCTGTGATGGGGGTGAGGCTTACCGGAATACGCAGCTTGCGAGGCCGGCTGCGAATTCCTCCCTGTCCAGGTTTTTCCCGATGACGACGAACTGCGTCATTTTCTCCTCGCCCGGCTCCCACAAGCGGTCCCGGCGCAGGGTCGTCAGCATCCGCACGCTTTGGAACACCAGGCGCTCCTGGAAGCCGTTGGCAAAGAAGATGCCCTTGGTGCGGTAAAGGTCGTCGCCCCGGCGCTCCGCCATGCCGCCCATCCAGCTCATCAGCCGGTTCACGTCCACCGGGCTGCGCTCCGTCAGCACGAAGGAGCCGATGGCCAGGTCATGCTCGTGCTCGTGGTCGCCCAGGAACTCCGGGTCCACCTCCAGCTTCTGCACGAGGTCGAAGGCGCCGACGCCGAGGATGCTGGACAGCGCGATCTCGGAATTCGCGGTGTGGTAGATTCGGGCCATGGCGTTCAACTGCCGGACCCGGCGCTCGATTGCGGCCATCTGCTCGGCGGACACCAGGTCCATCTTGTTGATGAGCACGATGTCGCTGAAGGCGACTTGCTCCTTCGCCTCGTTGCTTTGCGCGAGGTTCTTTTCCAGGTTGACCGCATCGACCACGG
>CAXSEX010000454.1:0-3926 GCA_964236415.1 uncultured Acetobacteraceae bacterium
TTAAGAGTGGTAGGCTGTCAGCGAATAGATTAATACTTGGTAAGGTTGATGAGAGTTCTAACTTGAGATAGCCAGTGGTTTTGATAATCTCGCAGCCTTGGTGGGGAGGCTGTGAATGTCTGTGGATGGGCTGCGCTGCAAGCGGTGCGGGGGTTTGGATCACGTCAGAAGCGGCCTGGCACGGGGCCATCAGCGCTACCGCTGCCGGGGATGCGGCTGCCATTTCACCGACACGCCTGCGCGCGGCAAGCCACCCGCCATGAAGGCGCTGGCGGTGCTGCTGTATGGCATGGGCGGCATGAGCTTCAGCGCGATTGGCCGCGTGCTGGGGGTCAGTGACGTAGCGGCGCTGAAATGGGTGCGGGCCGAGGCGTCCGCCTTGCCGGAGCCGGAGGTTTCGACGGCCGTGGTCACGGTCGAAGTTGATGAGATGTGGCACTTCCTCAAAAAAAGTCTGCCAAGCTCTGGGTCTGGCGCGCCTATGACGTGGATCAGCGGCGCGCCGTGGCCTGGGTGCTGGGTGGGCGTGATGATGCGACCTGCCGCAAGCTGATCGACAAGGTCGGGCTGGAGGGCAAGACCTTCGTCACCGACGATTGGGAAGGCTACCATCGGGTCATCCCGGAGGATCAGTTGTTCACCGGCAAGGACCTGACGTTCCCCATCGAGCAGGACAACAGCAACGTTCGCCACTACCTCGCCCGCTTCCACCGCAGGACCAAGGTGGTGTCCAAGTGCCGCACCATGGTCGATCTGTCACTACGCCTGCTGCACCACTTGCAAAACCCGGCCAACTACGCCGTATACGCCAAAATCTTCGCAACTATCCTTGGTTAGAACTCTCTAAAATTGTGGGGGTGATCACGCTGCGGCTGCCATCGCCTTGTAATCATCGTTGGTGGCTCGAAAGCCAGGGTGGCGAGAGCGGAAGGCCTCCTCAAGCGTGTCGTTCAGCACCGCCGTGCGCACGTCGAGGAAGGGCTGCACCGTGGCCCTGTTCCAGCGCATCTGCTGCTTCTTGTTCATGCGCTTGGCCACGATCGTAAGCGTTAGCCGGTCCCCACGGTTGACGCCGTCGAGGCTACTCAGGTTGCAGGGATGGCGTCCTTGCAGTTCCAGGGCAGGAGCTCGCTGAGCCTGGAGGCGAGGTGGCCGCGGGCGAGGCGGTCGATGACGTAGGCCAGATAGGCTTCGGGATTGAGGCCGTTGAGCTTGGCGGTCTCGATCAGGGTGTAGAGGATGGCGGCGCGCTCGCCGCCGGTGTCCGAGAGGTCTTCATTATGCTGCCTTTCCTTGTGCTGAGGGCAAGTGGGAGCTGACCGGTGGCGCCGCGTGGCGTGAGTGCGCGGGGGCGAGCCGCCAATCCCATTGTTTGCGCCCCCTTTGGATCCGGTATGCGATGAACTCACCTTTGCGAACCCGTTCCCAGACAGTGGCAACCGAACCCTCGCCCCGGTGTGCGACCTCGCGAACCCGTTCCATCCCGGTCGCATCGGCGTGTCCACCGAGCCGGTCGATGTCGCCGTCCTCCAGCCTGATCCAAAGCTTGGCGGCTTCGCTGCTCTGGTCGCAAGCCAGCACGCCGCGGTGGGCCCACACCCGGATGGCGGCCAGGGTAATGCCGAGCTGCCGTGCCGCCTCCCGTGCGGGCACGAACCCATCGGCTCGCACGCTGATGCCTCGGGTCTGGGCCGGGCATCCGGTGGGGATGCGATGTTGCCGCCGCATGGACGCGACCCGGCCCGGGGTCCAAGGCTTGCCATGCTGGCTGAGCAAGCCTCGTTGCGCCAGCACGGCCGCGACCTTGTGGTCAGGCATTCGGCTCGCGAGGTCCCGGATGACGTCCAGCGTGCTGGCCCGCGTGCGCAGGTGCGAACCGAACCCGGGACTGTCCACCTGGTGTGACGTCCTGGCGCCTCCGCTCCAGAGAACAGCCACGTCCGCCCCGGTTCGGCCTTTCCCCACCGTCACCGTCACCGTGGCGACAACCAAGCGGAGCAGGCGCTTGCGGTCTGTCGGCGTCGTGGTGTCCGCTCGCCACAACGCCGGCAGGTCCGACGCAAGCCGGCGCACGTCCTCCACCTCGATGGCATCCAAGGGCCGCAACTCCGTCAGGCGCAGGCGCTCATATTCCTGCCGCACCCCCTCGGCTTCGGCCAGCGCCGCCTCCCAACGCCGTTCCAGCTCGCGGGCGACCAGGCGGTTGTCAGGGTCGACCGCGTCATACTGCCGCTGCGCCAGCCGGGCCTCGTAGCGGGGGCGCTCGAGGCGGAGCTGCCATTGCCGGTCCACGCCCTGGCGCTCCCGCTCAAGCCCGCGCAACGCGGCCAGCGTGGCATCCAGGCCAGCGGGCCGCACCGCCTCGAGGAACGCTCCGACAACCGCCTCGTCGATGCGGCCTGCAATAAACGATTGGCACAGGCCCTCGGCATGGTGGGTCTGGGCTTGCCGGCACTCGTAACGCGGTTGCTGGCGACCGTAGCTGACCCCCATCTGCCGGCCGCATCGCCCGCAATGCGCGAGGCCCTGCAGCAGCGCTCCTCCAACCCGGGCGGCGCCTCGGCCCTTGGCTTCGAAGTTGTAGCGGTTTGCCTTGAGCTTGAGGCGATTGGACAGGAACACGTCGTAGCCGATGTAGGCGGGATAGACGCCCTGGACGACGATGGCCCATTCCTCCGGCGGCAAGAGGCGTTCGGTCGTGGTGGGCGGGTCGCCTGCCGCGACCTCCTGGCGGCGGCGGCCATAAACGAATGCGCCGGCATAAGCCGGGTTGTTGAGCATGCGGTGGATCATGCCATAGGCGGGGCGAACCCACACGGCCTGGCCCATCTCGGGGCCGGCCTGGAGAATGCGCGGCAGCTTGAGCCCGTGGTCGGCCAAGTGTCGCAGCACGGCGCGGGCGTTGCCCAGGGTGGCAAACCGATCGAACACCATCGCCACCGCGAGCCGCACGGCGTCGTCGGGATCCTGGACGACCGTGCCGTCGGGCCGGCGGCGATAGCCGACCGGCAATGCCACGGCCAGTTCACCGCGCTGGGCCTTGTTCATCAGCGCGCCGTGCATCCGCGCCTGCAGGATGTGCAGCTCCGCAGCGAACAGGGTGCCCTTGACGCCCAGCAGCAGCCGGTCGTTCGGGTTCTGGGCGTCGTAGACGCCATCCTCATCCGCGATCAGGGTGCGGAACACCGCGCAAAGCTCGATCACCCTGTGCCAGTCGCTGCTCAGCCGCGACAAGCGCGACACTTCGGTCACCAGCACGATGCCAACCTCGCCCATGCCAATCGAGGCGACCAGGCGTTGGAAGCCCGCGCGGTGCTGGCTGCTCGCGCCTGACATCCCGAGGTCATCGTCAATGACGCGCACCGCCGTCTCCGGCCAGCCCATCTGCCGGGCGCGCAGGGCCAGCTCATACTGCCTGCGGGTGCTTTCCTGGTTGTTCTGGATTTGCTGCGGCGTGGACTGGCGAATGTAGACAACGGCAAGCAGGCGCAGGTGCCGGGGCTCCACCTTGGGGGAGTTGGCCGTCATGGCCGGACGCCCCGCCGAAGGCCCGGCCCCGCGCCGTCCGGCGGAGCATCAGCTCCGCCCAGAGCTGCGCCATCACGGCATGCGTTTCCGGCGACAGGTGTTTCCAGATCGTGGTCGTGGGAGAGGGCATGGCTGGTCTCCGCTGACGGCGCTCTGCCATGCTCGCGGACCAATCGGACCAAAGCCCGCAGGCTGCTGGGCGAAAACAACAATGCTGGCATGGCCGCCCCTCCGTCGGTGAGGTCCTCGGTCCAGGCCCGCAGAATCTGCTCCTGCCGGCCACCCGGCAACTCAATATTCAGGTATGGCTCGCCACCCCGCACCGTCGTCGCGGCCACGCGGACGACCCGCCCACACTCCGAATGGCCGACATGGCTGATGCGGACCCAATCAGCCTG
>CAXSEX010000455.1:0-3914 GCA_964236415.1 uncultured Acetobacteraceae bacterium
CTGGCGGCTGATCTACGACCCGACCTTCGGCGTGCTGAACGCGATGCTGCGGGGCGTGGGGCTGTCCGGCGCGAACTTCCTGGGCGACAGCAGCACCGCATTTGCCGCCGTGCTCGTGGTCGATGTTTGGATGTGGACGCCGTTCATGGTGCTGATGACCATGGCCGCCCTCGCCTCCGTGCCGAAGGCGGAGCTGGAAGCGGCCGAGATCGACCATCTTTCCTCCATGCAGCGGATGCGTCTCGTGCTGCTGCACCACGGCAGGTACATCCTGATGCTCGGCATCCTGCTGCGCACCATCGACAGTTTCAAGACGATGGACCTGATCTACAACATGACCTTCGGCGGCCCCGGCACCACGACGCAGCTTGTCGCCATCACGTTGTACCGCCGGGCGTTCGAGGCGTTCAACATGGGTTGGTCCTCGGCGCTCGCGGTGATCCTGCTGCTGATCTCCATCGCTTTCACCGCCACCTTCATCTTCGTGCTGCATTGGCGCGACAAGGAATGGCGTGACAAGGGGGGCGCCTGATGCGGGCCACTGCGCGGGAGCACGCCTACCACGCCGTGCTGTGGCTCGTGGCGCTGGTGTTCTTCGCGCCCATCGCCTGGATCATCCTGAGTTCGTTCAAGACCGCCGACCAAATCCTGGCGACCCCGCCCGTGCTGCTGTTCCGACCGACGCTCGACAACTACGTCCAGCTTTTCGCCCGGGACAGCTTCCTGCACCAGTTGTTCAACTCGCTGTTCCTGTCCGTCTCGGCGGTGCTGATCGCCGTTGCCGTGTCGTTCCTGGCGGCGTTCTCCTTCTCGCGCTTCAAGCCGGCGGGCACCGATTTCCTGATGTTCCTGCTGCTGTCGATCCGCATGCTGCCGGGGTCGGCGGCGATCCTGCCGGTTTACCTGATGTACGTGGGGTTCGGCTGGAAGGACACTTACGCCGGCATGATCCTGTTCTACGCGATGTTCTCGATCCCGTTCTCGGTCTGGATCCTGAAGGGCTTCATCGACGGCGTCTCGCCCCGGTTCGACGAGACCGGGCGGGTGAACGGCGCGTCCTGGCTGCGCATCATCGTCCGCACCATCCTGCCGCAGGTCATGCCCGGCGTGATCGCGGCGCTGATCTTCAACTTCATCTTCGTGTGGAACGAGTTCCTGTTCAACTACATCATCGGCGGCTTGCAGACCTCCACCGTGCCGGTCGCGCTGAGCACGGGCCTGTACAGCAGCGGCGGCGTCGATTGGACGTTCATCTCGGCGCTCACCACGGTGTACCTCGTGCCGCCGGTGCTGGTGGTGTACCTGTTCCAGCGTTACCTGCTGGTCGGCATGACCTTCGGCACCGTGCGCGGCGAGGTTTGATGTCCCGCCTCGTCGCCCGCGCCGAGCTGGCGCTGATCTGCATCATGGCCCTGGGCTTCGCGCTGATCGCGCAGCAGGCGGCGTTCGGGCTGTACCAGATCGGGCTGCTGACCGTGATCGGCAGCACGCTGCTGCACATCGCGGTCGGCAACCTGCCGCCCGGCGCCGGGCCGGGGCGGGCGCTGGCCTTGACGGCGGCGATCCTCCTCGTCGTCGCCGCGGTGTTCGGCGCCGGCATCCTGCTGGTGCCGGTGCTGGCGCAGCTGGGCCGATGAGCCGCATCCGGTTCGAGGGCTTGACCAAGGCCTACCGCGGCACCGTGGCGCTCGACCGGGTGGACCTGGACGTGGCGCCCGGCAGCTTCACCGTGCTGTGCGGCCCGCCCCGCAGCGGCAAGTCGGTGCTGTTCCGCCTGCTCGCCGGGCTGGAGGCGCCGGATGCCGGGCGCATCCTGTTCGACGGGCGGGACATCACGGCGGTGCTGGCGGCGGAGCGGACGCTCGGCTACGTGCCCCAGTCCTTCGCGCTGTTCCCGCACCTCAGCGTGTTCGACAACATCGCCTACCCGCTGGCCCTGCAGGGCGTGGCCCGGCCCGAGATCGCCCGGCGCGTGGCGGAGGCGGCGGAGCTTCTGCGCATCGGCACGCTCTTGCCCAAGCGCCCGGCGCAGCTCAGCGGCGGCGAGAAGCAGCGCGCCGCCATCGCCCGCGGCATCCTGAAGAACGCCGACATCTTCATCCTCGACGATCCCCTGGTCGGCCTCGATTTCAAGCTGCGGGAGCGGCTGATGGACGACCTCAAGGAGATGCGGCGGGCGTTGGATGCGACCTTCCTCTACGCCACGTCCGACAGCTTGGAAGCGCTGACGATGGCGCAGGACCTGGCCGTGCTCGACGCCGGGCGGCTGATCCAAGCGGGGCCGGCCGCGTCCGTTTACCTGCGGCCCGCGCACGTGCGGACCGCCGAGATGATCGGCTTCCCGCGCTGCAACGTCTTGCCGGGCGTCGTCGCCGACAGCCGCTGCACCACGGCGGCGGCGTGCTTCCCGCTTGCGGAGCCGGTCACGCCCGGGCCGGTGCTGGTGGCGGTCCGGCCGGAGCACCTGAGGCCCGCGGGCGACACGGACGCGGACGGCGTGGGCGAGGTGACGCTGATCGAGGACCTGGGCGCGGAGGGCGTCGTGTATTTCACCGTGGCGGGCCAGAACCTGGTCACGCTGCTGCCCGCGGCGCAGGCGGCGGCGCTCGACCTCGGCAGCCGCTTCGCCTACGCCCTCCGGCCCGGCGCGGCGGCGCTGTTCAGTACGGCGACCGGGCAGCGCGTGGGCGAGGCGCAGGCGGTGGAGACCGCGCTTGCCTGATATCCACCTTGACGGCCTGACCCGCCGCTTCGGCGCCGCCACGGCCGTGGACGACGTGAGCATGGTCTTCGCGGAGGGCACGGTGACATGCTTGCTCGGCCCGTCCGGCTGCGGCAAGACGACGCTGATGCGGATGATCGCCGGGCTGGAGGTGCCGAGCGCCGGGCGCATCCGCTTCGGCGGGCGCGACGTGACCGGGCTGTCGGCCCGGCGTCGCGGCGTTGCCATGGTGTTTCAATACCCCGTCATGTACCGGACGCTGACGGTGGCCGAGAACATCGGCCTGCCGCTCGCCCGGGACCGCAGCCTGTCCGCCGCTGAGCGCCGCGCCCGGGTGGACGAGGTGCTGGACGTGCTGGACCTTTCGGCGCAGCGGGGCGAGCGGATCGGCGGCCTCGACATGGGCGCGCGCCAGAAGGTCGCGGTGGGCCGCGCCATCGCCCGGCGCTGCGACGTGGTGCTGTTCGACGAGCCGACCACCAACGTTGAGGTTCACGCCAAGCTGCAGCTCATCCGCGCGTTCAAGGAGTTCCGCCGGCGGATGCGGCAGACGGTGGTGTACGTGACGCACGACCAGACGGAAGCGATGACGCTGGCCGACCAGATCGCGCTGATGCAGGCCGGCGTGCTGTCGCAATGCGCGGCGCCGCGGACGTTGTACGATCAGCCGGAGAGCGAGTTCGGGGGGTGGTTCCTGGGCAGTCCCGGAATGAACTTTCTCGATCCTGTGGGCGAGGACGGGGGGCGGGTGCGGTTTGCGGGGATGGCGGCTGCGGTTGCAGTGCCGGCAGGCGGGATGGCCGGGCTGCGTGCGGGCATCCGGCCGGAACACGTGCGGGTGTTCCCGCAAGCGGCGCCTGGGCGGGTGGCGGCGCGGGTCGTGGGCGGCTGCATCACCATTGGCGGGCAGCACCTGCTGACGTTGAGCGTGGACGGCTCGGAGCTGAAGGCGAAGGTTCCGCCGGGCGGGGGCATGGCGCCCGGCAGTGCCGCCTACGTCGAATGCCCGCCCCAGCACGTCATGCTGTTCCGCGGCGGGCGGCGGGCGGAGCCGCCGGCCTGACCGGGAAGCCGGCCGTGGCGGCTCCGGCCCCTTGGACTCATACCAGTGGCCGAATGCCTTGACCCCTCCATGATGGATGACGCTCCGCTCATCCGTCCTACGCGGCACCGTTCCGTAGGACGGATAAGC
>CAXSEX010000456.1:0-3911 GCA_964236415.1 uncultured Acetobacteraceae bacterium
GTCCACCGCCTGGGCCGGGTCGCCGTTCGCGTAGTGCGTGGCGGGGATGCTGTCGGGCGCCGTCCCCCCCTGCACCCAGGCGTCGAGCGGCGTCAGCGTGTCGAACACGTTCGGCCCCGGGCCGCCGCCGCAGTGCTGCATGCCCGGCACCATGAACAAACGCACCGAGGCTTGCAGCCCGCCGTAGCCGCCCTGGGCAGCGGCAAGCTGGTCATACAGGCGGGTGGTGCGGAACGGCGTGAGGATCGGGTCGCTGTAGCCGTGGTAGATGATCAGCTTGCCGCCGCGCTGGATGAACCGGCCGTAGCCGTCCGGGTCCGATGCGTTCCCGGCGCCCGTCCGCGCGTCGAAGGTCGCGAGCGCGTCGTCGCCGAGGTATCCATCGGCCGAGACCGGGTAGTCGCGGATGCTGAACGTGGGGTCCTGCGTGACGATGTCCTGGATGGTGTGGTCGCCGAACTGGTAGCCGAGCGGGGAGGGGCTGAATCCGCCGTTGCCCCACGGCTCCGCCGCGTTGAAGTCCGCAGGTGGCGAGAAGCCCGTGGTCCACACGTCGGCGCCGCCGCCGCCGAGCGGACCGGTGGCGCTGGTGGCCAGGTTGCTGACGGCGAAGCCAGGGTATGCCAGGCTGCCGAAGTTGTTGCGGATTGCGCCGAAGTAGGCGTTGAGCGTGTCGGCCTGGCCGGTGCTGAGGCAGCCCCCGTCCTGGCCGGGCTGGCAAACGAGGCTGTAGGGGTCGAAGGCGCAGGCGCCCGGGTTCTGGGTCAGCCCGTCATCCACGCCGTCCGCCTTGGCGCAGCTCGCGTTGACCGCGGCATCGACCATGGGCAGCATCGTCGCCGGGAGGTAGGTTGCGGGCGAAAGCTCCTGCTTGGCCAGCCGCGCCTGGACGATCATGGCGCGCATGTCGAAGTACGGGGCGCCGGCGACGATGCCGTCGTAGTCGCCCGGGAACTGCGTCGCCTCCACCAGCCCCTGCCGCCCGCCGGTGGAGCAGCCGTCGAAGTAGGCCGCCTCGACCCTGCGCCCGTAGAAGTGCTGGGTGAGCCGCTTGCCGGCGACCGTCACCTCGTGGGTGGCACGGACGTAGTAGTCGGCGAGCTTGGCCGCATCCGGCTGGCCCGGCGCGAGCAGCGCCCAGCCCGCGTCGGTGCCGCCCGCCAGGTGCCCGGCGTCGGTGATCGCCGTGGCGTAGCCCTTCGCGAGTGCGCCTTGCAGGTCCACCGGGTTGACGGAAACGTCGGCATAGGTCGCGCCGGCGAAGCCGCCGACTCCGAAGAACAGGAACTTGCCGTTCCAGCTCTCCGGGAACTGCATCTCGAACCCGGCCGAACCCGGCGGCGCGTCGCCGCCGCTGGTGCCGAGCTGGCCCGCCACGTCGCAATAGGCAGGCGCCGCGCCGGACGCGGGCACCGCGGTGGCCGACGCGACGGTCACGCCGTCCACTCCCAAAGCCTCGATCTCGCCGGCGCTGCACCCGGCCGCCCGCGCGTCGGGTGCTGCCAGGACCATGCCGCAGCCGACCGCGAGCGGGCACGCCCAAGCCCAATGCCGCCTTGACCCGTTCCGATGGGGATGACGCATGCGTTTTCCGACCTTTCCATGCTCCAGCAGCCTCGATGGCGCCGCCTCAATCAGGCTGCGGGCGACTCAGCCGCCGCAGCCGCCGACCATGCTAGACACGGCTCTGCTGGATCACAACAAAGGCTCTAATCTTTTCTTACTGATATTTACGAAGGGTTGATGACATGGCGCCTGAAGCGGGACCGTACGGCCTCGTTCGTGCGGACGCACGGTCCCATATGCGGGCCGGACGGGAACACGGGGGCGGCATGATCCTGGTGACGGGGAGCAGCGGCCTGGTCGGGCGCGAGGTGGCCGGCCGGCTCGCCGGGCGTGCCCCGGTGCGCCTGGCCGTGCGCGACCCGGCCCAAGGCGGCGAGGGCGCCCCGGAAGCCGAGCGGGTCCGCTTCGACTTCGGCGATCCCGAAACCTTCGAAGCGGCGCTGCGCGGCGTCGGACGGGTGTTCCTGCTGCGCCCGCCGCGGCTCGCCCGGCCGCGGCGCGACTTCGGCCCGTTCGTCGCAGCCATGCGGCGGGCTGGGGTGGGGCAGGTGGTGTTCCTGTCGGTGCGCGGCGCCGCGCGCAACCCGCTGCTGCCGCACCATGGCATCGAGAAGCTGCTGGAAGCGTCGGGCCTCGCCTGGACGCACCTGCGGCCCAACGACTTCATGCAGAACTTCGCAACCGTGCACCGCGCCGACATCCGCGACCGCGGCGAGATCTGGGCGCCGGCCGGGCGGGGCCGCACCAGCTTCGTCGATGCGCGCGACGTGGCGGAGGCGGCTGTGCGGACGCTGACCGAGCCGGGCCATGAGCGCCGCGCCTACACGCTGACCGGGGGCGAGGCGTTCGGCTTGGAGGACGTAGCGGCTCTGCTGTCCCAGGCGCTCGGCCGCCCGGTCGCCTACCGGAAACCGGACATCCCCGCTTTCCTGCGCCACAGCCGCACGGCGGGGCGGCCCTTCGCGCTCGGCCTGGTGATGACGGGGGTTTACACGGCCGCCCGGCTCGGCTTGGCGGCGGAGGTCACGCCAGACCTGGCGCGGCTCATCGGACGGCCGCCCACGGCGTTGCGGTCGTTCATCGGGGATTACGAAGCGGTTTGGCGGCGGTAGGCGGGGGCCTACGACGCTTCTTCCGGCACCTGGCCGAACTCGCCGAGATATTCCGGGGCGCCGAACTCGTCGGCCGCGTCGTCGTGGAACACCCGCACGATCCGCGCGCCGAGGATCGAGCCGCCGGCCAGCGCCCGCTCCGCCCGGCGTATCCCCTCCTCGGGGGTGCGGCAGGCCATGGGCGTGCCGGCTTTCAGGCTGCCGCGCGGCCCGGCGACGTAGGGCTGGTAGATGATCTGCGCTGTGGCCGGCATGGGCTGGAGTCCTGTGGCGAGGGAGGGCTTTGGAGGGGACGCGGCGCCCGGCCTCCGGTTGCAGGCGCCGCGGGCTTGCATCCGCGGCCCCCGTGCGAATCTGTGTGCAATGAGGGAGTGTGTCGCCATGAGCAGGACCGTTGCGTTGCGCGCTTTGCTGCTGACGGGCGCGCTGGCCGGGTGCGTGGTGCCGCCTCCGCCCTTGCCGCCGCAGGCTCCCCTGGTCGCCGTGCCGGGGCCGGCCAAGACGCAGGCCGAGTTCCAGGCGGATGACGCCGCCTGCCGGGCCGGAGTGGCCGCGCTGCCGCTGGGCGCGCCGGTCCAGCCGACCGTGGAACAGGCCAGGGCGGCCCAGGCAGCCGGCCAGGCCATGGTCGCGCCGCCCCCGGCGGAAGCCTTGCCGCCGGGCGTCGCCTACCTGCGCTGCATGACGGCGCGGCAGAACCTGGTGCAGCCGCTCGCGCCGCCCGTGCCGCTTTACGCCTACTATCCGGCCTACCCGGTTTATGCCGGCATCGGCTTTGGATACCCGTTCTTCTACGACGACGTGTTCGCGCTGCGCTTCGGTTTCGGCTTCGGCTTTGGCCGCTTCGGCTATGGCTACGGTTATCGGGGGTTCGGCGGCTACGGATACCGGGGCTATGCCGGTTATGGCGGGTACCGGGGCTACGGCGGCGGCTTCGGGCGCGGCGGCTTCGGCGGCCGGTTCGGCGGGCACCGGTAGGATTTTTGCCTTTGCGGGCCACGGGGCGTCTTCCGGCCGAAGCTATGTGATGGGGCGCCGATGAACCGAGGGGCGGAATGGCTGGACTGCGCTGGCCGTCCGGCGCCATGCTGAACCCTTGGACGCCATGAGGTTGCCCGACGTGTCCCGCTTCGACCCGGCCCCTATCACCACGCTCACCTTCGACTGCTACGGCACCTTGATCGATTGGGAAGCGGGCGCGATCCAGGCGCTGCGCCCGCTGCTCGCCCGGCA
>CAXSEX010000457.1:0-222 GCA_964236415.1 uncultured Acetobacteraceae bacterium
ACTGCTGGTTCAGGCGCTCGTCCGCGGCGCGGGATTGTTCCTGGGCCTCCGCCTTGACCTGGGCGATGGCGTTGTTGATGGCAGCCTGCGCGTCCGCGTTGGCGCGGCGCCCGGCCTCTGTGACCTCGGCGATGGCGGCGTCCGATTGCGCCTTGGCGGCGCGGGCGCCGTCCAGGTCGGCGACCTCGTCCACATCTCGGGCCAGGTCTCCGTCGACGCTTC
>CAXSEX010000457.1:232-3906 GCA_964236415.1 uncultured Acetobacteraceae bacterium
TGCGGTTTGCCCGGCCGTCCACCACCTCCGCCACCTGCGGCAGCGTGTAGCGCGCGAGGATGTAATACAGCGCGCCGAAGATGACCGCCATCCAGACGACCTGGGCGATGGTCAGCGGGTTGGAAAAATCGAGTTGTGGCATGAGGTGTCCCGCGGGCTTGTTTGGGGGCGGGGCCGGCGCATGAACCGGCCCCGGCAGGCGGGCTTAGGCTTAGGTGAACAGGATCAGGAAGGCGATCAGCAAGGCGAACAACGCCACCGCTTCCGTCAGCGCGAAGCCCAGGATGCCGATGGGGAACACGGCGTCGCGGGCGGCCGGGTTGCGGCCCACGGTGGACACCATCGCCGAGAAGATGTTGCCAATGCCGATGCCCACGCCCGCGAGCGCGATGACGGCCAAGCCGGCCCCAAGGGCCTTTGCAGCAGCGACGTCCATTGATTCAGTCCTTTATTGATGAAGGTGAAGGGTGCGCGCCGGCGTTCAGTGCAGGTGCACGGCGTCGTGGAGGTAGATGCAGGTCAGGATGGCGAACACGTAGGCCTGCAAGGCCGCCACCAGCAGCTCGAAGCCGACCAGCACGATGTTCAGCACCAGCGGCAGCATGCCGACAGTCGCCCCCAGCACGCCCGCGCCCCCCAGCAGCACGATGAAGGTCGCGAACACCTCGAACATCACGTGCCCGGCAACCATGTTGGCGAACAAGCGGATGGACAAGGACACCGGGCGGGACAGATAGGAGATCACCTCGATGGGGATGATCAGCGGCGCCAGCAGCTTGGGCGCGCCCACCGGGAAGAAGTAGCTGAAGAAGTGCATCCCGTGGATGTGCAGCGACACCGCGGTGACGATCACGATGACCAGAAGCGCCAGCCCGAAGGTGACGGCGATGTGGCTGGTGTAGGTGAAGGAATAGGGCAGCAAGCCCAGCAGGTTGCCCATCAGCACGAAGAAGAACAGCGTGAAGATGAACGGGAAGAAGCGCCGCCCTTCCGGCCCGATGCTGCCCTGCGTCAGGGAAAGCAGGCCGCTGTAGGAAATCTCCGCCAGGGATTGCAGCCGCCCCGGCACCACGGCGCGCGGCTTCATGCCGTAATACAGCAGGCCGATGGTCAGCGCCCCGCCGAGCAGCATCATCAGGTTGGAGTTCGTGAAATTCACCGACCGCCCGAGGCCGCCGAGCGCCGTGTGCAGCTCGAATTGGCCCAGCGCGTCTATCTTGCCTTCAGCCGCCACGTTCCCGTCCCTCTCTAACCCTAACTCCGCGGGGCGCGCGGCATCATCAGGCGCCACACGTTGGCCACCCCCGCGGCGCCCCCGAGCAACATGAACAGCGCCAGCAGCCAAGGCTTGGTGCCCAGCCACCGGTCCAGCCCCCAGCCGATGGCGACCGAGACCGCCAAGGCCGACACCAGCTCGACGCCCACCCGGACGCCGATGCCCATGGGGCTGGCCGTCCCCTGCGCGTCGGACGGCGGCACCGGCGCGTTGCTGGCCCGCTTCGTCTGCGCCGCCTGCAGCCGCTCCTCGAAGGAGCCGCCGTCCTTGTCACTCATCCTGTGCCTCCCGCACGCCCATCCGGCCGCGCCTTGCAGGCCGGGGCTTGCTACCGGCGGGGGTGCGGGGTGTCAAGGCGTTGTAGGTTGGTTGGGGGCGTTGCAGGACGATCGGGGCGCAGGCCTACTCGGCCGCCACCGCCTCCACCATGCTGACCGCCGCGCGCAGATCGACGGACAGCACGCGGGACACGCCGCGCTCCTGCATCGTGACCCCGTACAGCCGGTCCATCCGCGCCATGGTGAGCTGGTGGTGCGTGACCACCAGGAAGCGCGTCCCGGTCTGCCGCACCATGTCGGCCAAGAGCGCGCAGAAGCGGTCCACGTTGGCGTCGTCGAGCGGCGCATCGACCTCGTCCAGCACGCACACCGGCGCCGGGTTGCATTGGAACACCGCGAACACCAGGCTGAGCGCCGTCAGCGCCTGCTCGCCGCCCGACAACAGGGACAGCGCCGCCAGCTTCTTGCCCGGCGGCTGCGCGTAGATCTCCAGCCCCGCCACGAGCGGGTCGTCGTCGCCCACCAGCTGAAGGTGCGCCCGCCCGCCGCCGAACACGCGGGCGAACAGCGCCTGGAACCGCCGGTCCACCTCCTGGAACACCCGGCCCAGCCGGTCGCGCCCTTCGCGGTTCAGGTGGCCGATGCCGCCGCGCAGCTTGGCGATGGCGGCGGCCAGCTCGTCGCGGTCGCGCACGATGGTGGCCGCCGCCTCGTCCAGCGCCGCCGCTTCGATGTCCGCCCGCAGGTTCACCGGGCCGAAGGCGTCGCGCGCCCGAGCCTGCTGCTCCAACCGGGCGCGGGCGCGGTCCTCCGCGGCCTGCGACAGGTCGGCCGGCGGGTCGGGCAGCGCGGCCTCCGGGCCGAGCCGTTCCTCGATTTGCGCCGCCGCCCGGGCCAGCCCGGCTGCCGCGACCTCCACCGCCGCCTCCGCCCGCACGCGCCGGTCCCGGCTGGCCGCGACCGCCTGCTCGGCGCCGCGGGCGGCCTGCGCCGAATGGCCGGCCTCTTGCTCCCCAGCATGGAGCGCCCCCGCCGCGGCGCGATGGGCGGCCTCGCAATCGCGCAGCGCGTCGGCGGCCCCTGTGGCGGCGCGGGCCATGCGGTCGGGCGTGGCTTGCAGGCGGGCGTGCTCCGCCTCCGCCTCCGCCGCGCGGGCCGAAAGGTCGGTGACACGCCCGGCCGCGTCCTCCGCCCGCATCCGCCAGTCCTCGCGCTCGCGCGCCAGCACCCGGCTGCGTGCGGTCCGCGCCGCCTCGTCGCGCGTGAGGGCGTCCAGCGCGCGGGCGGCGGCGGCGTCCCGGCGGCGCGCGGCGGCCAAGTCCGCCCGCGCCTGGTCCAGCCCAGCCCGCAGAGCCGCCAAATCCGGCATGGCCGCGCGCTGGGCCTCCGCCGCCGCCAGCGCCGCCGCCGCGTCCGCCGCCTCGGCCTCCAAGGGCGGGATCTGCTCGTCGATCCCCGCGAGCCGCGCCGCCGCGGCCTCCGCCTGGCTGCGCAGCGCGGACGCGGCCTGCCGGGCGCGGGCGGCGCGTGTCTCGGCGTCGCGTCGGGCCGGGCGGGCTTGGGCTTCACGCTGTGCGGCCTCCCGTTCATCCGTGTCGGCGGCCAAACGGGCGGCGCGGGCGTCCTGTGCCGCCGCCTCCGCCGCTCCGAGCCGCCCCTGCAACTCCGCCAGCCGGTTGCGCTGCCGCAGCCGCACGGTGGCGGCGGTCGGCGTGCCGGCGCGCAGCGTGTAGCCGTCCCAGCGCCACACCGCGCCGGCGCGCGACACCAGGCTCTGCCCCGGCCGCAAGCCCGGCTGCGCCGCGTCGCCCGCGGCTTCGTCCTCCACCAGGTCCACCGCGCCCAGCGCCCGCGCCAGCGCCGCCGGGCCGTGGACCAGGACGCCGAGCGACGACGGTGCGGGCGTCCCAAGCGGCGGCAGTTCCCGCCAATGCCGGGCGGCGGCCGGGTTGGCGGCGGCGGCGAGGTCCTCGCCGAGCGCCGCGCCCAGCGCCGCTTCCAGGCCCGGCGGCACCTGCAACTGGTCCAGCATCGGCGGCCATTGCCCGTTGTCCCGCACCGCCAGAACCTCCGCGAGAGCCGACGCCTCCGCCGCGAGCTTGGACCGCGCCGCCTCCGCT
>CAXSEX010000458.1:0-3895 GCA_964236415.1 uncultured Acetobacteraceae bacterium
ACCTGACGGAGCAGGGCCGCAAGCTGCGCGACGCGCGGGAGAACCTGAACAAGGCCGACCTGCGCCGGCAGTTGGTGGAGGTGCGGGCGGAACAGGACTCGGTCGTGAACAACATCGCCAAGGTGTCGCCCGGTTCGGTGCTGCAATCGGGCGAGCAGTTCCTGACCCTGGTGCCGGTGGATGCGCCAATGGAAGTCGAGGCCAACGTGGCCGGCATGGACGCCGGCTTCGTGCATCCGGGGAACACGGTCACGGTCAAGTTCGACACGTTCCCGTTCACCCAATACGGCGCGGCTGACGGCCAGGTCCGTGTGGTCAGCGCCGACAGCTTCACAAGCAATCCCGACGATAAGCAGCGCGGCATCCAGCAGGCGTCAACTGGCAACAACGCTACAGCCTTTTATCGCGCCCGGATCTCGCTTGACGAGATTAAGCTGCATGGCACGCCCCCGGGGTTCCGTGTGACGCCGGGCATGCCGATCACCGCGGATATCAAGGTTGGCGAGCGCACGGTTGTCGGCTACCTGCTCAGCCGCGTGCTGCCCGTCGCCATGAGCGGGATGCGCGAGCCGTGACGCCTGGCTCCGGAGCGTCCTGGTCGTGACTGGGCTGTTTGATCGCGTCCGGTCAGTTGTTTCGTCCAGTGCCCGGTTGCAGCTTGCTTACCGCCAGATGGACGGCGACGAGCGGCACCTCGGTTTTCCGGTGGTCGCCAAGGCGGCCCAGCGAGGGGACGCCGAGGCGCAATACCGTGTTGGGCGCGCCTACCTGGACGGCAACGGCGTGCCGCCCAGCCGGTCCATGGCGGCGCACTGGCTGCAGCGCGCGGCGGAAAGCGGCAGGATCGAGGCCCAGGCGGCGCTGGCCGCCCTATACCTGACGGGCGCTGGCCGCGGCGACGCGGCGACGGGCGGATTGTTTGCCGAGGCGCTGCCGGGCGAGCCGGATTTCGCCCAAGCCGTCCGTTGGGCAAAACCGGCAGCCGAGGCGGGTTCGGCGGACGCGCAGGCACTGCTGGGCTATGTGCTGACCTCGGGGCCGGAAACCCAGCGCGACTTGCCGGTCGCGGATGAATGGTATCGGCGTTCCGCAGAGGGCGGCTGCGCGCAGGGGTCGCTTGGCCATGGGCTGGCGTTGCTGCGGACCGCGACCACCGACGCGGAGCGCAAAACCGCTGTCCTTGAGATCGCGAAGGCAGCCGACGCGAACCTGCCGTTGGGCCTTTACCTACTCGGCGTGCTGACTGAGGCCGGCACCGGCGTGGACCGCGACCCGGCAGCAGCGTCCCAGCTTTACCGCCGCGCTGCCGAGCGGGGCGTCCGCTCTGGCCAGGCGCGTTGGGGGTTGGCGCTGATGGAGGGCCGCGGCGTGGATCGCGACCCCGTGACCGGCGAAAGCTGGCTGCGCCGGGCGGCTCTGGCGGGAGATCCGGAAGCGGCGGCCTTGGTCGGTGACCTCTACGCCAAAGGTGGCGACCTGCCGCCCAACTATGCCGAGGCTGCCGCGTGGTTCCACCGCGCCGCCGAGCAGGGTCATGGCGGGGCGGCCCGGGCGCTCGGCATGCTTTACCTGACCGGGGCCGGCGTGTCCCGCGACGCCAATGAGGCTGCACGATGGCTTAGATTGGCGGGCGAGAAGGGCGACAAGTCTTCACAGGCCGACCTGGCGAACATCGCGATGACGGGCGGGGGAAACCCGGAGGACCGAATTCGCACGCGCGAATGGTTCGAGGCGGCGGCAACCTCCGGAGACTTGGTGGCGGCATTCAACTTCGGCGTTTGCCTGGCCGAAGGCGTCGGGATCGACCGTGACGACGCCAAGGCCGCGCAATGGCTGCGCCGGGCCGCGGACGGCGTGGTGAACGCGCAGTATTGGTATGGCCGCATGCTGGCGGAGGGTCGGGGCGTGGACGCCGACCTTCATGAAGGCCGGGCCTGGATGCAGCGCGCGGCCGATGTCGGCATGATCGATGCGCAAGTGGCAGTGGCAGAGATGATGGTGAATGGAAAGGGTGGGCCGCGCGACCACGCGGCGGCGCACAAGCTGTTCCAGGCGGCGGCCGACAAGGGCCATGTCGGCGCGCAGTTCGCCATGGGCGCGATGCTGGGCGGCGGCCATGACATCCCGATAGACCGAGTCGCAGCTCAGGGGTGGTATGCCAAAGCGGCGGAGAAGGGCCACCCGTATGCAGTGCTGATGCTCGGCCGCTACCTCGCCCGCGGCACGGCAGGTCAGACCGACGTTGTCCAGGCGCGAGTCTTGCTGGAGCACGCGCGCAAGGCTGGCATCGCCGAGGCAGAAAAGGATTTGGCGGCGTTGCCCCCAGCCCTGGTTCCCAGCGAGCCGGCGCCGCAGAGGCAACCCGTCGCCGCCCACTGAACGGCCGTCTAAGGGCCGGATGCTGAGAAGGCCCTGACCTCGTGAGCAACGCCCTTCTGTCGGACGTCCAGGCCCGGGCAGAGGCGCTCCGCCGCCAGACATCCGACCAGCAATGGCAGGGGCTGGCCCGATCTGCCTGGGACCGCAGCCGGGCAGCGGCAGGGGCCGGCAACGCGGCGGAGGCGTTGTGCTGGCTGGAGCGCGCCCAACGCCTGTTGCCGAATGACGGCACAGTTGCGTTGGCGTTGGCTGGCGCTTTGATGCAGGCTGGCAGCCTGTCCAGGGCAGCCGGCCTGTTTGAGGAACTGGGTCGCCGCTATGCTTTGTCCGAAGCGTGGGCCGGCCTGGCCGCCTGCACGCGCTTGCTGGGCGACACCGAACGGTCTGTCCTGGCCACCGCCGCGGCGCTCCGAACCAGCGTGCCCACCCCGACGCTACAGGCACTGGCGGCGGCGGTGGCGCGCACGGCGGGATTGCCGGGGTGGTGCGGGCTGGACGGCGACGGCCGGGTGCACGTGGGCATGGCCCGCCAGGTTCAACTCAGACTCGATGGCGTGGCCGCGCGGCCGGCGTGGTCCAACGGCAAGGCCCAGTTGCCCGCAGGGTGGCGCGCTGCGGGCGTGCTGGACGTGGACTGCGAGGGCACGCCCTGCCTGGGCAGCCCGCTCGGCATCGCCGCGATCATCGCGGTCGAAGGCGTGGTGGAAGCCCGGGACTGCGGCCTGCAAGGCTGGGCCTGGCATCCTGCCGACCCGGGGCGCGATCCCGTGCTCACCATCCAGGGGCGGGCGGTCACGGCGACGGCGCCCGCGGCCGACGTGGCCTTCGACCGGCCGCTGGCGCGTCCTCGGCGCTTTACGCTGCCGGCCGAGTCCGTTGCGCAGGATGGCGCGGTTTCCGTGCTCACCCCGGCCGGACGGCACCTGGTTGGTAGCCCGATTGACCCGGCCATGGAAACACGCACGGCTTCAGCTCTCGCCCAGGCCGTGCAGTGTCCGACGACAGCCCCGCTGCACCCCCCCATCCTGGCCGATGCCGCCGCGCCGCGGGTCGCCCGGCCCGCCGCGCGTCCGCGTCCGGTCGATGTGGTGGTGCCGGCCTACCGCGGCCGGGCACAAACCTTGGCATGCCTCGATTCGGTGCTGGCGACGATCCCGCGCGGCACCCGCGTTTGGGTGATCGACGACGCCTCGCCCGAGCCTGACCTCGTGGCGGCGCTGGAGGCGCTCGCGCGGGGGAAGCGCATCCGCCTGATCCGGTTGCCGGAAAACTGCGGCTTCCCCGCAGCGGCGAATGCCGGGCTGCGGGCCTGCGCGCCACGGGACGCCGTGCTGCTGAACAGCGACACCTTGGTGCCGCCGGGCTGGCTCGGCCGGCTGCGCGCGGCCGCGTATGCCGCGCCCGACATCGGCACCGTGACGCCGCTGTCGAACGACGCCACCATCCTGAGCTACCCGGACCCGGACGGCGGCAATCCCATTCCGGATCTGGCCGCCATGGTCGCCATGGACGCCTT
>CAXSEX010000459.1:0-3068 GCA_964236415.1 uncultured Acetobacteraceae bacterium
GCTACACGGCCTTCCTGCACAAGCCGTTCAAGCTGTTCGAGTTGCTGGACGTGGTTGAGCGGGTGCTTGGGAAAGGCGACGGGCGCGCGTCCTGATGTCGGCAGCAGGCGTGCAGACCGCCCAAGCGTATCACAGCCACTCAGAAATCAAGGTCAGGGGCTGGCAGCTCGTCAGACGCCTCGTCCCGCCATTCCCCGGTTTCCCGACACCCCAACCTGCCGCTCCTGCTGGTCCGCCTCAAACAGCCCGGACAACTCGTCGGCTGCCTGCTTGGCACCCTGGATCAACTGTCGCTCGTCCTCATAGAAGGCGTGGCTCTCGGTCAGGTTCTTCTCGTCGTGGTCCCGGAAGAGTGCCACTGCTCGCCGAGCCTCGTCCGACGGGACCCCGAGATCCCCCAAGGCCATCTCGCTCAGGCGCAGGCTGGGATGGAAGGTTTCGCGCACCATGCGCCCCACGCCGCGGTCCATCAGCAGGTGGGCATGGCGCCGGTTGCGGGCGCGGGCAAGCCAGCGCCGTGAAGGCGATGCTGCGCATGCGCAGCACCCGCCCGACGATCTGGCCGACCCGGCCGAAGCCCGCAGATGATGACTGCCGCGCCGTCGTCCTGGATCGCATCGTAGGCGGGTTTCGCCGGCACCTGCAGCCGGGGCACGACGAAACGTTCGGAGGCCGTGAAGACCAGGGGCGTCGCGGCCATGGACAGCGCGATGGCCAGCGTCACCCGGTCGAACGCCGCCTGCGTCGGCGCCCCGGCCGTGACGGCGGCAGAAAACAGCACGAAGCTGAACTCGCTGCCCTGCGGCAAGGGCAGGGCGAAGCGCAGCGCCGCCCGATTCGACTGCCCGCCCAGGCACCCCAAACCGAATGCCACCGCCACCAGCGGAATGAAGGCGAGGCCGTGGAACAGCAGCACCGCGAACGTGTCCCGACCCGAGGGCGTACCGAGCAGGTCGCGCTCGGCCAGCATCGGCAGAATGATGGCGGTGGAGGACAAGGCGATGCCCGCGCCGATGACCGTTGGCGCCGGCCACGGCAAGCCGGTCCCATGCGCGGCGGCGGCCAGCGCCGCGACGGTGACGGCCACCTGCGCGGGTACCAGCACGAACGCCGCGCCGCATGACCCACAGCCTCTGCGGCCGGGCCTCCAGGCCGATCAAGAACAGCAGCATGACGACGCCGAGTTCCGACACGCCGGCGATGTCGCCGACATCGGTGATGAGGCGCAGGCCTGATGGCCCGATCAATGCACCGTCCGCGCGGTATCCCAGCACGCTGCCGAAACCCAGCCGGCGTGACAGCGGCACCAGGAGAACCGCCGTTGCCAGCAGGATCGCGAGGGTGAGGAGCACGGTCGGTCCAATCCTGGTGAAGGCCGCGGCGCGCGGCCGCGGGGGCCGGCCTTTGCCGCCGCCCTTTTGGCGCCAGCAATAACCAGAGCCCCGGCATTTCCAAGCGGGGCGCCGGCTACGCCCGCGCTTCCAGGGCGCGGCTGCCGGTGCGGCCCACCTTCGCCTCGCCCATCGCCCGCCAGGCCTCGTCCAGCGACCCCTGCATGTCGATGGCCCGGCACGCATCCTCGATGACATGAGCCTCGAACCCGGCCGCCGCGGCGTCCATCGCGCTCCAGGCCACGCAGAAGTCCGTAGCCAGCCCCACGAGGAACAGCCGGCGCAGGCCGCGCTCGCGCAGGTAGCCGGCCAGGCCCGTGGGCGTGCGCCGGTCCGCCTCTGTGAAGGCGGAGTAGCTGTCCACCGCGGGGCGGAACCCCTTGCGGACGACCAGCTCCGCTTGCGGCAGGTCGAGGCCGGGCGCGAACCCGGCGCCGTCGCTGCCCTGCACGCAGTGCGTGGGCCACAGCACCTGCCGCCCGTACGGCAGCTCGATCTGCTCGAACGGCGCCCGGCCGGGATGGTTGGCGGCGAAGGACACGTGCCCGGCCGGATGCCAATCCTGCGTCAGCAGGATGTGGTCGAACAGCGTGCCCAGCCGGTTGATGGGCGCCACCACGGCGTCGCCGTCGGGGACCGCCAGTGGCCCGCCGGGCAGGAAGTCCCGCTGCACATCGACCACGAGCAGCACGTCATCGGGCAACAAACGCATCCTTGAAAGCTCCCCTGGGCCAGCGTGGCGGTTTTTACCGCTGCCCGGCTCCCTGTCCCGTTCTAAGCTACCGCCAAAGGAGGCGGGCATGGGAGGGGGGGAGGCGGTTCATCTCGGCGGCCCGATGTGGGAAGCGTTGGTGATCCTGGGGGCTACCGACGTGGTGATCCCGCTGTTCCACCGCATGTGGATCAGCATGATGCTCGGCTTCATGCTGGTGGGCGTGCTGCTGGGACCGTCCGGCCTGGGCGCGCTGGCCGGACGGGCGCCGTGGCTGTCGGCCGTGACGATGTACGATCGCGACCGGATCGCGGCGGTGTCCGAGTTGGGCTTGGTGCTGCTGTTTATGATCGGGCTTGAGCTGTCGTTCGAACGCATCGTGACCATGCGGCGCCTGGTGTTCGGGCTGGGTGCCATGCAGGTGTCCGCCTGCGCGTTGCTGGTGGGCGGCTGCGCGGCGCTGCTCGGCGTGGCGCTGCGGTGATCGGCTTGGCGCTCGCTATGTCGTCCACCGCGGTGGTGGCGCAGGTGCTGGCCGACAAGCACTGGGTCACCGGGCTGGTCGGCCGGGCCAGCTTCGCCGTGCTGCTATGCGGCGCTGACCATGGCGGCAGTCCCGCTGCTGTCCCGGTTCGGGGCGCGCTTCGCAGGTTCTCGTGCGGCGCCGGTCGATCCCTGCCTGCTGCCGTCGGACATGGAGGGCGACACGGGTGACCCTGGCCCGGTTCGGCCGGGTGGGGCGCACCGTTGCGGCGCTGCTGGACACCCATCGCATCCCTTATGTCGCGCTGGACAGCGACGCCGCCCGCGTGGGCGCGGGCCGCCGGGATGGCCGCCGCGTGTACCACGGCGACGTGATGCAGCCCGCCTTGCTGCGCCGCATCGGCCTGGGCGCCGCCCGCGCGTTGCTGGCGGAGGCCGTGCTGGTCGATCTCGGCACTTCCATGGGACCGGTCCTGGTCTCG
>CAXSEX010000459.1:3078-3888 GCA_964236415.1 uncultured Acetobacteraceae bacterium
GCGCCCGTCCGCGCGCTGGGGCAGACGCGGCTGCGGCGCAACTCCGGCCCCGCCGCCGGGTTAACCGCCATTCCAAAGGAGACCCGCCATGCCGCATCAGAAAACCAAGTCTGACAACGACACCACCACCGCACGCTCCGCCAAGGCGCAGAAGGCGGACGAAGTGCAGGCCGCCGGCAGCGCCAAGGCTGGTGCCGGCCACCCCGTGGTGCACGAGGGCGGCCAGGCGCCCGCGCCCAAGGCTGCCAAGGGCGCGCCAATGCCCGCCACGTCCCGTGCGGCGGCGGACGGCACGCCGGAGGAGGGCACCAGTTCCGCCACGGCCGGCAAGGCGGAAAAGGAAGCCGCCCACCGCAAGGCGGAGCTGACCCAGGAGCAGCACGGCCGCGGCCACCGCAAGTCGGAGTAGCGCGGACGGGGCAGGGCCGGGGCGCATCGTGGACGTGGAGGGCTTCGACCTCGCGCACCTGACGCCTGGCTTCCTGGCGGACCCCTACCCCACTTACCGGGCCTTGCGGGAGCAGGCGCCGGCCAAGCGGATGCCGGACGCCAGCCTGTTCCTGACCCGGCATGCCGACCTGTCGCGGGTATACCGGGACGCCCAATCCTTTAGCAGCGACAAGGCGGTCGAGTTCCGGCCGAAGTTCGGTGACACGCCGCTCTACGCGCACCACACCACGAGCCTCGTGTTCAACGACCCGCCCCGGCACAGCCGGGTGCGGCGGCTGATCGCCGACACCCAGAACAAGCCGGACGTGGCCGGCAGCATCGCCCGCGAATGGTATGACAACGGCGTGGACGCCATCACCG
>CAXSEX010000460.1:0-391 GCA_964236415.1 uncultured Acetobacteraceae bacterium
CGGATCAGCGGGTTGAGCCGTTGCTCCAGCACGTCGCCCAAGTCCTGGCCCGGCGAAACCTCCGCCAGCCAGGTCCTGCCCGGCGCAGAAGCCGCGGCCGGCGCCCAGCAGCAGCACCGCCCGGACCGCGGCATCAGCCTCCGCCTCCGACAGTGCCGCGCGCAGTGCGCCGAGCAACGGGGCCGTCAGCGCGTTCAGCCGGTCGGGACGGTTGAGCGTCAGCGCCATGACGCCTCGCCTGCGCGCCACCTGCAAGCTGTCGTCCATTCCGCCCCATTCCCCGTTCCTTGGGCGCACGATGCGCCGCGGCGTGGCGGAGTCAAGCCAACTCGCGCTTCGGCTCCTCGATCACCTCGCCCAGCCGCTTGCTCAGGAACCGCGTCACCGCCAC
>CAXSEX010000460.1:401-3162 GCA_964236415.1 uncultured Acetobacteraceae bacterium
CTCGTGGTCCTGCAGCGCCTCGTCCGCTCGGGTCTTGAGCGCTTCCGCCAGGCTGCCGTCCAGTTAGCCCTCGAACACCGCCGGATGGATGTAGCACTTGCGGCAGATCGCCGGCGTGTTGCCGAGCCGCTTGGCGACGCTTTCCACCGCCTCCACCAAGGCGCGCTTGGCCTTGGTCTTGGTGTCGTGCACTTCCGCCACCGCCAGCGCCTCCGCAGCCAGGTTGGTCGCGGCCCATGTCCGGAAATCCTTGGCGGTGATCTCCTCCCCCGAAATCTCGTGCAAGTACTCGTTCACGTCGTCGGAGCCGACGCCGTGGGTTTCCCCGTCCCCGTCCACGAACTGGAACAGGTCCTGCCCCGGCAGGTCACGGCACCGTTCCACGATGCGGGCCAGGCGTTGATCGTCCAGGTCGATGTGGTGCTCGACGCCGTGCTTGCCGCGGAAGTCGAAGGTCAGGTGCTTGCCTTTCACCCGGGCATGCCGGTTGCGCAGCGTCGTCAGGCCGAAGCTCTTGTTCTGCTTGGCGTATTCCTCGTTGCCGACCCGCATCATGGTCTTCTCCAGAAGCGCCACGATGGCGGCCACCACCTTGCGCTTCGGCAGGCCGTGCAGCGCCAGGTCGCGCCGCACCTGGGCGCGGATGGTCGGCAGCACGCGGCCGAAGGTCAGCATCCTGCCGTATTTCGCCTCGTCCCGCACCTCGCGCCAGCGGGCGTGGTAGCGGTACTGCTTGCGGCCCCGCGCGTCGCGGCCCACGGCCTGCAGGTGGCCTCGCGGGTCGCGGCAGATCCACACGTCCGTGTAGGCCGGCGGGATGGCGAGCTTGCGGATGCGGTCAAGCGTCCGCTCCTCGGTGATGCGGCTGCCGTCCGTGTCGTAGAATGCGAACCCTTCGCCGTCCACGGCGCGGCGGATGCCGGGCTTGCGGTCCGACACGTAGCGCAGGCGGGCGGCGCGCGCCGCGGCGGCGGGATCGTTCGGGCTGTCGTCGTCGGCGTCCGGCATGGTTCTCGTCCCGTTGGCCCCGCGGAACGGCTGGGCAAGGGCACAAACACCGCGGCGAAGCGCGGGTTTCGCGGACGGATGCGAACGAACCCGGTCCGCAATCCCACGTTGGGGAGTGCTCGGTCGGAAAGGACGCAGGATGCAGTTGGATGCCGGACAGGACGTGCGGCGGCCCTTGACGGCCGGGGACCGGCAAACGCTGACGACCGGTGGCCGGCAAACGCTTCTGTGCTTTTCGCATCTTCGCTGGGCCTTCGTGTTCCAACGCCCGCAGCACCTGTTGACCCGCGCCGCCGCCGCCATGCGGGTGGTGTATTGGGAGGAACCGGTTTGGGGCGAGGATGCGACGCCCCGCCTCCACGCGCGCCTGTCCGCCGAGGGCGTGCTGGTCGTGCAGCCCCACCTGCCGCATGGCTGCGACCCCGACGTGGCGCAGCGCCGCCTGCTCGACGCGATGCTGCGGGACGAGAAGATCTGCGACCCGATCCTTTGGTACTACACGCCGCAGGCGCTCGCGTTCTCCGACCACCTGGAGGGGCGCGTCACGGTGTACGACTGCATGGACGAGCTGTCGGCCTTTGCCGGCGCCGACCCGGCCCTGCCGGCGCGCGAACGGGCGCTGCTGCGCCGCGCCGGCCTCGTGTTCACCGGCGGGCGAAGCCTGTTCGACGCGAAGCGCCGCGGCCATGGCGACGCGCACCTGTTCCAGAGCGGCGTGGACGTGGCGCACTTCCGGCCGGCGCGGGACGGCCTCGCGGACCCGGACGACCAGCGCCGCATCCCGTATCCCCGCGTCGGCTTCTACGGCGTGCTGGACGAGCGGCTGGACGCCGGCCTGGTCGCCGCCGTGGCCGACCTGCGCCCCGGCGTGCAGTTCTTGCTGATCGGCCCCACGGCGAAGATCGACCCCGGCGCATTGCCGGCACGGGCCAACCTGCATTACCTCGGCGCCAAGCCCTATGCCGCCTTGCCGGGCTACGTCGCGAACTGGCAGGCGGCGACCATGCCGTTCGCGATCAACGAGGCGACGCGGTTCATCAGCCCGACCAAGACGCCGGAATACCTCGCCGCTGGCCTGCCGGTGGTGTCCACGCCGATTGCGGACGTGGTGCGGCAATACGGCGAATGCCTTGGCGTACGGGTCGCCGGCACGCCGCAGGCCTTCGCGGCCTGCATCGACCAGGCGCTGGCGCTCCCGCCTGCCTCATGGCAGCCGGCGGCCGACGCCCTGCTCGCCGGCATGTCGTGGGACGGCATCTGGGCCGCCATGGCGGCGCTGATCGGCCGCGCGCTGGCCGAGGCGCCGCAGCCCGCGGCCGCCGCGCCCGCCTGACCGGGGCGTCGTCAGCCCCGGCCGTCTGACCCGTTCGGTCAGCCTCGCCCTATGAACGGCATCTGCGTCGCCATCACGGTGACGAACTGGATGTTGGCGTCAAGCGGCAGGCTTGCCATGTGCGCCACCATGTCGGCGACGTGGCGCACGTCCATGCGCGGCTCGACCATGGTGGAGCCGTCCGCTTGCGGCACGCCGGCGGCCATGCGCTCCGTCATCTCGGTGGCCGCGTTGCCGATGTCGATCTGGCTGCAGGCGATGTTGAACGGCCGCCCGTCCAGCGACAGCGACTTGGTCAGCCCGGTGATCGCGTGCTTGGTGGACGTGTAGGCGACCGAGCCCGGCCGCGGCGCATGGGCGGAGATCGACCCGTTGTTGATGATCCGTCCGCCGCCGGGCTGCTGCTGCCGCATCAGGGCG
>CAXSEX010000460.1:3172-3874 GCA_964236415.1 uncultured Acetobacteraceae bacterium
ACCCCGTCAGGTTCACGCCGACCACCGCCATCCATTGCTCGACCGAAAGCTCGTCGATGGGCTTGGCAGGCGTCCCCATGCCGGCGTTGTTGAACAGCAGGTCCAGCCGGCCATGGGCCTGCTCCACCGCGGCGAACACCGCATCAACCGCCGCGGGCTGCGACACGTCGGCGGGCAGCACTATGGACCGGCCGGCCTCGCCCTCCATCGCCGCGGCTTCCAGCGCGTCCGCACGGCGCCCGACCAGCGCCACGGTCCAGCCCGCCCGCATCAGCGCCACCGCCGCCGCGCGCCCCACGCCGCTGCCGGCGCCCGTCACCAGCGCGATCTTTCCCGTCATGGCCGAAGCCTCCCCCCGTCCGATGGCGCCCAGCCTGTCACGAAGGCGGGCGCCCGGCCAGTGTCGGATGGCGCACCCCGGCCGGCTGGCCCGGGCGCCCTTCCGGCCGTAGGCTGCGGTCCCAAAAGGATGCCGTTATGACGATCAGCCTGTGCGATCCCACCCTGAACGCCGCCGCCGTGCGCGAGGCGCTCGGCCTGTCGCCGCACCCGGAAGGCGGGCACTACCGCGAGGTGTGGCGCGACCATCCGGCTTCGGGCGGGCGCGGCACGGGTACGAGCATCCTGTTCCTGCTGGCAAAGGGCGAGCGGTCGCACTGGCACCGGGTTGACGCCGCCGAGATCTGGCTTTGGCAGGCCGGC
>CAXSEX010000461.1:0-3870 GCA_964236415.1 uncultured Acetobacteraceae bacterium
GAAAAACTTCCCCTGAGTCGCAACAGAAGTGCCCTGATTCGGCATGCGAGCCGGGCGTGTCCAGCTGCGCCTGGCTGCCTCTGCCCGGGCCGCCCTGCCCTGGCCACCCCTGCAAACGAGTCCGACGTCCTGCATCCTACCGGATAGTGCCCCGCGTCCACCCGCCCAGATCCAGCACAACGGCTTCAACCTCCTTGCCTCACAAGGTTTGCCTCGGGCCGGCCGACGTCGCGAACCAGCGTCACATTGGGGGCGACGCCGACCATCTCGACGGGCAAACCGGCGAACTCTTCGAGCAAGCCGCTTGCCGCCATCCAGCGCGCGCGGTCGCCGACCACGTACAGGCGGCGCTGCGCCCGGGTCACGGCCACGTTGAGGATGTTCGGCGTGCCGCATGCCCACTGGATGGCGCCGTCGCTGGCGCCACCCAGCGCCAGGATGACCGTTTCCTTCTCCTTGCCCTGGAAGGTGTGCACCGTGCCGACCGATGCCGTCCCCCACGCGCCGACGATCTTCGGGGCGTGCCCCCGCGCTTTCAGGTCGTCGCAGAGCAGCTTGCGCACCCCGTCCACCACCGAACGGAACGGCGAAACCACGAACAGCGCGGGCAAGCCATCCTCGCCGGCGAAACCCCGCTCCGCGTAGGCCCGAACCAGCCGGAGCACGACCTCTGCCTGCTCGCGGATGAAGTGCTTGGGGCCGCCTTCCTTGGCGGCCACGTCGAACCACCGGCTCTCGCCCAGCAAGGGCCGGAGCTTGGTCAACTCGTCCTCCTCGGCCACCTTGCCCTGGGCCAGGACCATGCCGCCATCATACGCCAGCCGGTTCGAGATGCCGAACATCGGCTCGACGCAGCGGCGGTGGACCTTGAGCGGGCAGCCGACCCAAACCGGCCGGCCCGCGCGCGGCCGGACCCAGGCCCCGAACGGGTTCGCCGCGTCTGCCAAGGTCTGCGCCGAGGCCAGCGTCGCCCGGTGGCGGTCTGGCACCCTGCGGCGCTCGGCGAGTTTGGCATCGGCGTTGCGGTCCATCGTCACCACCGGCTCGACCTGGAACGGGTCGCCCACCACCACGGCTCGCCGGGCGCGCCAGATCGCGCCGAGCGCTTGATGCGGCACCGCCTGGCCCGCCTCGTCCACCAGCAGCCAGGGGATGCTTCCCGCACCCATGTGGGCAAAGCCGCGCGGCAGCGAGGCGAAGGTGGTCGAGACCACCGGGGTCACCAGGGCCAGCGTGGCCCACAGGTGCTCGGCGGCCTTCTGCACCACGGGCTGGATCTCGCCCCTGCCCCGCAGCATGGCCAGCGCCGCGCGCAGGTTGCGGTCGAACAGGTCAGGCCCCGCCGCGCACACGAAGGCAAGGTGCACGCGCATCGCCGCCGCGAACAGGCGTGCCCTGGCGTCCTTGAATGTGTCGCTGTTGCCCGGAAGCATCTGCTCGCGCGCTCCAGGATCAGCCGCGTCCGCCACGTCGGCAGCCGTCACCAGCCCTGGATGCCGGGCTGCCAAGGCAGCCGCTGCCTCCACCGCCCGCGTTGCCTCCCACTTGGCGCCTGCCAGTTCCGACGCCATGCGGCCGGACGATGCGGAAAGGGCCTTGCGGACCCGGTGCACCTCTCGCCGGGTGGCCTGCGCTGCCCGGAGGTGCCGGTCCGCATCGGTCCGCAGCGCCGCCATGGCGGACAGCTCCTGCTTCCACTTCTCGGATCTGTCCCACCTGAACGCGCGAAGGAGGACGGACGGCTTCGCGTCCCGGACGAGATCGACGCTCTTGTCGGCGCGCTCGAACGTCGCGGCGGCTTCGGCGAGTTCCGCCGCGGCCGCCTTCAGGGCACGATCCGCTCCCTGGAGTTCGGCTGTCAAGCGTTCAGCCTCGCGTTCCAGCGCCGCCACCTTCGCCTCCGCCGCGGCCCGGCCGTTGTCGCCCTCGGCGGCGCACAGCTCGGCGCGCAGCGCCTCCACCTCGGCCACGGCGCGCTTGAACGCGGCCCTCTCGGTTTCCCAGTCCATGGCCGGGCGCGCTTGCTTGAGCAGGCGGAACACGTTGCAAGCCGAAGGTAGGCCCTTGCGCGGCCCCCGACGCTCGTGCCGGTCGAGAATGGCGGCGAAGCGCCCGCGGTTGCTCTTCTTGCCCAGGGCTGCCGAGATCAGCCCCCAGGCGCATCCGCCCGGCTCCGGGCTTTCGTCCTCGTCGTCAGCCTCGGTTTCGTCCTCCGACTCGTCCTCGTCGGGCGGACGCGCCAGCAGGGCGTCGGCGGTTGGTGTCAGGAAGTCGAAGCCGTCCAGGTAGCGGCGATCGACCTTCCCCGCGTTGGGCAGTTCCTTGGTGACGTTCTCCACCGCCCCGTTGTTGCTGCTGGCGACCACGATCAGGTGATCGCGCAGGCTCGGGTGCAGGCCATGCACGCCGCCGGACGGGGTATCCCACTTGTCCCGTTCAAAGGCCTCGGCCGGATGCCGGAAGGCGCACAGTGCCTCGGCACGGCGCAGCACCACGGCCGCGACGAGGTCCATGAGCAGCGTCGTCTTGCCGGTCCCGGGCGGGCCGTTCACGGAAAACAGGCCGCCCTTGGCGAGGATGTCCGTCGCGAGGTCGACCGCAACCTGCTGCATCAGGGACAGATCGTGCCCCGACGGCCACCGGGCGCGGGGGTGCGACGACGCGGTGCAGGCGCCTGCGACAAAGGCCCGATCCGTGCAGTCGATGCGCTCCGTCGTCCCTGCCAGGAAGCGCGGCGCCAGGCCGCCGTTCCCGTTGCGCACGGCGCGCAGCACAAGCCGGATGTCCTCGAAGTAGAAGCTGTCCACGGGCGGGAGCTCCGCCTTGCGGTGCCGCTCGCGGCGCGCCTTCACGGGCTGTCCGGCGGCGTTCTTCCTCTCCACCTCGACGAAGACGCTCGCCACGGCGGAGCGCACCACGGCCAGCGGCAGCCCGCGCGGCAAGTCGCGCAGCCACGTCAGGGTCTCCGACGCGACCTCGCGCACCGCGTCCACGAACTCCTCGTCGACCCGGCGCCCCGCTCCCGCATAGGCATCGGCAACCTCGTTGAACGTGGCCCTCATCCGGCGGCGGAACGCCTCGAGCTGGTCATCGAGATCGGGAGCGCTCCCCGACCGCAGGCTCTCGAATGCCAATCCGAAAGCCGGCATCAGGAGGCTGTCGGGAATGGCCATGCCGCCGTGGTCGACCGCGAACACGCCTGCGAAGCCGAACCGCTTGGCCGGGGCCGCGGGCCTGGTGTCGTGGTCCAGCTCGGGCGCCGTGGACAGCGCGCGAATGATCTCGGCCTGGTAGCGCTCCCGGCCGAAGACGCCGAAGCGGACGAAGTGCCGGTAGCGCTTGTCGGGGTGGCCGAACGTGCCGTCGTGCCAAGGGAACTCGCGATCCGGCACATGGCGGGCCTCGAACGTGCCCCGGGCGTCGGTGTCGCGGTCGTCCTCCGCGCCGGGCGGGGTCAGCGCCTCGACGTCCATCCAGTACAGGAGTGTCCGGGCGAAGTCGTCGCCGGCTGCAGGGTGCCCAGAACGGGTGCCGAAAGGGTTGAGATCGTCAGGAGGTGCCATTGCTTGCCAATCCGCCGGGCCGGAGCGCTCCCGCATCGCCGCGGCAGTCGAGAGGCAGCATTCACGACGAGATCCGCGTCGGCTGCAAGCGCCGTCCTGCATGCATGGAAGGCCGGTCCAGCCCGAACAACGTCGGCGCTGCCCTTCTACACCCAGCCGCGCTCGCGGAACGGACCAAGCGCGACGCCCGGCGGCGCATACCACCCGCCAACCCCGTACCGTGCGCCGAGCTTCTGGGCGGCTTCTTTGTTGCCGAACGGACTGCGCAGCGGCGTGCCGTTCGCCTCGGGCCGGACGGCAGCACCTG
>CAXSEX010000462.1:0-3860 GCA_964236415.1 uncultured Acetobacteraceae bacterium
CGAGCATGACGCCAGCTTGCGCCAGCGCGGCAGCCGGACGACCTGGCTCACGCCCGAAGCCATCGAGGCATGGCGGGCGGCGCCGCGCACGACCGCGGGCGGACAGCCCTGGTACTCGCCCTTGGCGACCCAGGCCGCACTCACGCTCCGAACCGTGTTCCGCTTGGCGCTGCGCCCAACCGAGGGCCTGATCGGCTCCGTCATCGGCCTGCTCGGGCTGGATCTGCGCGTGCTGGACCACTCCACCCTAATTGGACGCCGGCACGGGCCAGATCGTCGCGGCAGCGCTGACCGCGAAAGAGGTCGACGACGGCGCCAAGGTCGGCCCCTTGCCCGGTCAAGTGCCGGGACCTGCAGCCTCGTTCACCGCCGACGGCGCATATGCCCGGGAGGGCGTTGCCGCCACCGTGGCCGAGCGCCATCCCGAAGCGGCGATCATCGTGCCGCCACGTTCCTCGGCCGTGCCGGGTGAGGTGGCCGAGACCGCACCCACGCAGCGGGACCGGCCTCTGCACAGCATGGCCGGGCACGGACGCACGGCTTGGCAGGAAACGTCCGGCTACACGACGCGGGCGCAAGCCGAAGCCGTCCATGCCCTCAGCCGCATGCTGGAGCTGGGACGCCCGAACTATGTCCGCATCGCCTGAACCCAGGCAAGGCTTGGGGCAACCGCACCCGCATCCCCGGTCCATGCAACACGGCGGCGTGGTGATGGAGCATGCACCAGCAGCACGCGCATTCCCCGCAACGCCTTCCCCTCCTTGTCGCACGGCGCCCGCGCCCCTGGCACGGCGCGTGCTAATCTCAGCCCATGAACACACCCGCCCCAAGCGCCCCCGCCGACTGGACCCGTTTCGAGGCCGAACTCGGCGGCATCCCCTGCATCACCGACCCGGCGGCAGTCCGCCAGAAAAGCCGCGACTTCTTCTGGTACAGCCCCATCCTGAAGGCCCAGCTCGACCGCAAGACCGCCGACATCGTCGCCTGCCCGTGCACGGAGGCGGAGGTGGTGGCCGTCGCCGCGCAATGCGCCCGCTGGCGCGTGCCGCTCACCGTGCGGGGCGGCGGCACCGGCAACTACGGCCAGGCCGTGCCGCTCCACGGCGGCGTGGTGCTCGACATGACCGCGCTGGACCGCATCATTGCGCTGGAAGACGGGCTGCTGACCGTCGAGCCGGGCCGCAAGATGGGCGACATCGACGCCGCCACCCGGCCGCAGGGCTGGGAACTGCGCATGCACCCGTCCACCAAGCGGACGGCCACCATCGGGGGCTTCATCGCCGGCGGCAGCGGGGGCGCCGGGTCGATCACCTGGGGCGGGCTGCGCGACGCCGGCAACGTCGTGGCCGCGCGGGTCGTGTCGTGCGAGGAGGCGCCCCGCATCGTGACCCTGGCCGGCGACGCGGTGGCGGGGGTGAACCACGCCTATGGGACCACTGGGATCATCACGGCGCTGACGCTCGCCATGGCGCCGGCGCAGCCCTGGGTGGACCTCCTGGCCGGGTTCGACGACTTCGACGCCGCGGCACGGTTCGGCCTGGCGCTGGGGCGGGCGGACGGCATCGCCAAGAAGCTCGTCACCGCGGTCGCAGCACCCTTGCCCGAGTGGTTCCGCGGCCTTGACATCCCGGCAGGCCGGCACGTCGTGCTGGCAATGGTGGCCCGGCATGGCCTGGTGGCCTGGGACGACCTGTTGCGCGCCCACGGCGGGCAGGAGCTGCTGCGCGCGCCGTCCGACGAGGCCGGGCGCACGCCCATCTACGAGTACACCTGGAACCACACGACGCTGCACGCCCTGCGCCGGGACAAGGGCGTGACCTACCTGCAATGCCTATACCCCGCCGACCGGCAGCTTGAGCTGGTGGCCGAGATGCAGGCCGCCTTCCCGGACGAGCTGATCACGCACCTGGAGTTCATCCGGGTCGGCGGGCGCGTGACGTGCAGCGGGCTGCCGGTGGTCCGCTTCACCACCGCGGAGCGCCTGGCCGAGATCGTGGCCCACCATGAACGCCGGGGCGTGCTGATCGCCAACCCGCATTTTTACACCCTGGAGGACGGCGCCGGCCACAAGCGCGTCGGCGATGGGCAGCCGGCCATGAAGGCGGACATGGACCCGCTCGCCCTGCTCAACCCAGGCAAAATGCGCAGCTACGCGCCGGCGGCTTAGGGGGCGCATGGAGGGGGACATAGCGCGTTCGTGAACCCGGTTGCGGTCCTGGCAAGGCCGAAGCCGGCTCGCTGACCTGCCGGCAAACCGCTTCCGCCCGTATCCTTGGCGTGCAAAGAATGGCGGGAACGCGGAATGCCCTCCGCCCGGCACCGACCGGCCCGCAGAAGGCCGGCCTCAACCCAAGGGGAAACACCATGCCCGACGACGTCCTGCCCAGGCCCAATACGCCCGCGGCACTCGACCAAAGCCAGGCCGTCTCCCCGGAGCCGGGATGGGCGCGGGCGTGGTGGCGGATTGTCGACACGCGGGTCGGCATCATCCCGCTGCCGATCTACCTGCTCCTGCTGGCGCTGCTTACGGGATTCGTGCTCACGGGCAAGGTGCCCTCCGACATCCTGATGAGCATCGTGCTGCTGGCCGTCGGCGGCTTCACCTGCGCGGAGATCGGCAAGCGCCTGCCGGTGCTGCGCAACGTGGGCGCGGCGGCGATCATGGCCACCTTCATCCCCTCCGCGATGGCCTACTACCACCTGCTGCCCGCGTCCGTCCTGGCGTCGGTGACCGAGTTCACCAAGGTCAGCAACTTCCTGTACCTGTTCATCGCGGCCATCATCGTGGGCAGCATCCTTGGCATGGACCGCAAGGTGCTGATCGCCGGGTTCCTCAAGATCTTCGTGCCCCTCGCGGCGGGCACGGTCGCGGCCGGGCTGGTCGGGACCGCGGTCGGAACCCTGCTCGGGCTGGGCGCCTGGCACACCTTCTTCTTCGTCGTGGTGCCCATCATGGCGGGCGGCGTGGGAGAAGGGGCGATCCCGCTTTCGGTCGGCTACGCCGCCATCCTGCACCAGCCGCAGGGCGACCTGTTCGCCCAGGTGCTGCCGCCCGTCATGCTCGGCAGCCTGACCGCCATCCTGCTCGCCGGCACGCTGAACTACATCGGCAAGCGCCATCCGCACCTCACGGGCGAGGGGCGGCTGCAGCCCGGCGAGGCCGGAGATGTCGAGCACGCCGGCGCTGGCCCAGAGAACCCGGAAAGCCACGGCACGGCCGTGCCCGACGTGCAGACCGTGGGTGCTGCGGTGGTCACGGCGGTGACGCTCTACCTCGTGGGCGTGCTGGCCCAGCGTTTGTTCGAGTTCCCGGCGCCGGTCACCATGCTGTTCCTCGCGGTGGTGCTGAAGCTCGGGCGCCTGGTCTCGCCGGGGCTGGAAGCGGGGGCGCACCGGGTGTACCGCTTTTTCCAGGTGGCCGTGACCTACCCCTTGCTGTTCGCCATCGGCGTGGCGCTGACGCCGTGGGACAAGCTGGTCGCGGCGTTCCACCCGGCAAACGTCCTCACCATCGTGGCCACTGTCGTGACCCTGATGGCCACGGGCTTCGGCGTGGGCCGGCTGCTCGGCATGTACCCCATCGAAACGGCCGTCGTGAATGCTTGCCATAGCGGCCAGGGCGGCACCGGGGATGTCGCGATCCTGACGGCGGCGAACCGCATGCAGCTCATGCCGTTCGCGCAGATCGCCACGCGCATCGGCGGCGCCATCGTGGTCACGGTGACGCTGATCGCCCTGAGCCGGATGTCCTGACACCGCCTCGCGGCCGCCGCTCCCGCAGGAGCTTGCGCAAGGGGTTCACCGTGTCAGAACTCCTCCCACCCTTGTTCGTTGGGGTTGGCGGCGGCCATGGCTGGCGC
>CAXSEX010000463.1:0-3854 GCA_964236415.1 uncultured Acetobacteraceae bacterium
CTAAAGGCACCACGGCGCTGCCGTCCCGCGGCCTCTCGGTTTCGCTGAGGACGGCGCGGGGCCGCACCACGGCGTCGCAGAAATGGCTGCAGCGGCAGTTGAACGATCCCTACGTGCGGGCGGCGAAGGAGCAGGGCTGGCGGTCCCGCGCCGCCTTCAAGCTGATCGAGCTGGACGACCGCTTCCACCTGATCGGCAAGGGCGCAAAGGTGGTGGACCTGGGCGCTGCGCCGGGCGGCTGGGCCCAGGTGGCGGCCAAGCGGGGTGCTTCCACCGTCGTGGGCGTCGATCTGCTGCCGATGGACCCGGTGCCCGGCGCCACGATCCTGCAAGGCGACTTCATGGACGACGCCATGCCGGGCCGGCTTGCGGAGTTGCTGGGCGGCAAGGCGGACCTCGTGCTGTCGGACATGGCGCCCAACACCACCGGGCACAACGCGACCGACCACCTGCGCATCATGGGGCTGGCGGACCTGGCGCTGCACTTCGCGCTGGAGATGCTGGCAGACGGCGGCGGCTTCGTCGCCAAGGTGTTCCAGGGCGGGTCGGAGCGGGCGATGCTGGAGCGCATGAAGCGGTCGTTCGCCAGCGTCCGCCACGCGAAGCCGCCGTCCAGCCGCAAGGAGTCGAGCGAGCTGTACGTGGTGGCGACCGGGTTTCGGTCGCAGGCGGCGGGGTAAGGACGGGGGCCTCAGCGCCAATCGGCCATCAGCTTGCGCATCGCGTCCCGCTTCTCGCGCAGCGTGGTTCCGTAGCCCGGCGGGAAGCGTTCGTAGATCATCACCGGGTCCTCCAACGGAACTCCGCCCCGATCGCTCGACCAAAGGCGGCGGAAGCGGAAGCCGCTCAGACGGTGGCGCCGCACCTCGGTCACGAAACGGTCCGAGACGAACAGGCGGCCGACACGGTTGCTGAGGCGGAAGATGTCCACGCCTTCCAACGCGTCGGGGCGGAACTCGAACCGCGTGATGTAGTCCTCGAACTTGTCCTGATGCTCCGTCCGGGCCGTGTCGAGAGCGTCGATGTGCTGGTAGCAGACGAACATGCGGTAGCCCATCTCGTGCGGCGGGCTGAGGCGCAGCAGGGCGCCGGCTTGCTCCAGCATCGGCCCGAGCGCGTCGCAGGCACGTTGGCTCAGCACAAGCGTGCTTCCCAGACCAGAGTACGGGCAATCCGTGATGACGCCCTCCTCCTCCGGCTCTTGGAATGCGTAATGGATATTGACGACGTGCGCGGGGTCAAGGGGCACGTGGTCGAACTCAAGCCGGCGAAGCGGAGTGACTTGCTCAACGGACTCGTAGTTGATGCCGATGTAATCGGGGTCTCCCTCGACTTGAAAAACTATCATGGCGCTGCTCCGGTTATCCAGCTTGGAAGTTGGCCTGATCTCTGAAACTCTTGGTCCGCTTCGCGCAATCGCTCTCTGAAATCGGAGAGCCAGTTAACTACGCTTTCTCGGGTACGGAAGGGCTGCAAGCTTCTCTGAACATAGGCGTAATACGCATTTGTATGTATCCGCCGATGAAAGGTTGACGACAAGGCCGCACCATTCTCAACGCTGTCCAGGTCGATTCCGAACTATTTTAACGTATCTTGGGCTCTCGTGAGATCACGCTGCCCTGTCATGTTGCGACTGCCTTGCGGCACCATGTGATGCGCCTCGTTGCCGTCGTTACGCTCGATCTGCCCGGCTTTCTCCATCTCCCGCCGCAGCCGGAGCTTTTGTTCCGAGGTTCCAGGGATCGGGTCCGCTGGCGGCGGCAGAACGGCACGCGGTGCCGTCGGCCTGCCGCCGGGGGCAGCACCCGGGCTAAAGGGCGAGTACTGCGGCAGGCCTGGCGCGAGTGGGGACAAGGGTGGCGGGGGTCCCGAGTCCGGCGACAGCAGCCCCGACCGGGGTGTTGGCACGGACGGCGCAACATGCGGCAGGATGTCTTCCCGTTCTTGCTCGCGTTCTTTTTCCTCCTCGTCGGCAATCCGTACGACGCCGGCATTGGGACGGCGCGCCAGCGGCCGGGCCGCGGCGGCCCAGGAAGGGATGGCGCCCTGGGCGATGTCCCACCGCCCACCCGATACCCAACGGCGCGGCGCCGGCCAGGTGATCCGCAAACGGATCGTGTCCGCGCCATACGGCCATTCGTCCCTCGGCAACTCATCCATCCGCGCCCTCCATCCCAATCCGGACGCAGTTTGGATTTTCTTCCTATATGATTTCAGTCCTAATTATGGCCCGGTGAACACCGCCGCGCAGACTCACGCCGCGCTTGCGCCGCCCCCCGCCGCGGCCTATGTCAAACCGCCAAGGATGGGAACCCGCAGGCGGGTCGCCCGCGGATGAAAGGTCCCTACCATGGCGCCCGACAGCACCCAGATCGAAACGGCCGGCCCGTCCCGGATTGAGGAGGCGCTGGCGTTCGACGACGTGCTGATCGTGCCCGCCTATTCCAAGGTGCTTCCGGCGAGCGTCAGCACCCGGGCCAAGCTGACCCGCACCATCAGCCTGCACATCCCGCTGATCTCGTCCGCGATGGACACCGTGACGGAGGGGGCCATGGCCATCGTCATGGCGCAGCTCGGCGGCATCGGGGTGATCCACAAGAACCTCGACATCGCCGAGCAGGCGGCGCAGGTCCGCCGGGTCAAGAAGTTCGAATCCGGCATGGTGGTGAACCCGCTGACCATCCATCCCGACCAGACCTTGGCGGAGGCCCGGGGACTGATGGCGCAGCACCACATCAGCGGCTTTCCCGTGGTGGAGCGGGACACCGGGCGGCTGGTCGGCATCCTGACCAACCGCGACGTGCGCTTCGCCACCGACCCCGGCGTGCGCGTGTACGAGCTGATGACCCGGGAGCGCCTTGTCACCGTGCCCGCGGACGTGGACCGGGAGGAAGCGCGGCACCTGCTGCACCGCCACCGGATCGAAAAGCTGCTGGTGGTGGATGACGCCTACCGATGCATCGGCCTGATCACCGTGAAGGACATGGACAAGGCGCAGGCGCACCCGCTGGCCAACAAGGACGAGCTGGGCCGCCTGCGCGCCGCCGCGGCGACCGGGGTGGGGGAGGACGGCCTGGCCCGCGCGCAGGCGCTGGTGGCGGCGGAAACGGACGTGATCGTGATCGACACCGCGCACGGGCACTCCGCGGGCGTGCTGGGGTCGGTGGAGAAGATCAAGCGGCTGTCCAACGCCGTGCAGATCATCGCCGGCAACGTGGCGACGCCGGAGGGTGCCATCGCGCTGATCGACGCCGGCGCCGACAGCGTGAAGATCGGCATTGGCCCCGGCAGCATCTGCACCACCCGCGTCGTTGCCGGCGTCGGCGTGCCGCAGTTCACCGCCGTGCTGGAAACCGCCGCCGCCTGCCGGGAACGGGGCGTGCCGGCCATCGCCGACGGGGGCATCCGCACCTCGGGCGATTTGGTGAAGGCCATCGGCGCCGGAGCGGACTGCGCGATGGTCGGGAGCCTGCTGGCGGGGACGGAGGAAGCGCCGGGCGAGGTGTTCCTGTATCAGGGCCGCTCCTTCAAGAGCTATCGCGGCATGGGCAGCATCGGCGCCATGGCCCGCGGCTCGGCCGACCGCTATTTTCAGCAGGAGATCAAGGACACGCTGAAACTGGTGCCGGAGGGGATCGAGGGCCGGGTCGGCTACAAGGGTCCGGTCGCCGCCGTGGTGCACCAGCTGGTGGGCGGCCTGCGGGCGGGCATGGGCTACACCGGCAGCGCCACCATCGACGAGTTGCAGCGCAACGCCCGGTTCCGACGCATCACCGGCGCCGGGCTGCGCGAAAGCCACGTGCACGACGTGGCGATCACGCGGGAGTCGCCGAACTACCGGCAGGAGCCATGAG